>CAYFLO010000026.1:0-11251 GCA_964343995.1 uncultured Bifidobacteriaceae bacterium | reverse complement strand
CGGTCGCCGGCACCGTCATCGCGCTGGGCGAGCGGCAGCGGAGCCACATACGCCTCACGCAGGCGCTGAACCCGCGAGAAGTCGTAGTCGGTCATATGTCGGGTGGTCTGCAGGACGACGAGCACGATGGCGATCCACCACAGGCTCACGCCGGCCCGCGACGCTCCGAACGCGAGCCCGGCGTAGGCAAGGAACTCCTTGACCCGGTCGGTCGAGGCATCGAGCCAGGCGCCCAGGGCGGTGAAGCGGCGCGTGGCACGCGCCACCTCCCCATCGACGCAGTCGACGATCAGGCTCAGCTGCAGCAGCACCGCGCCGAGCACGAGCGCCCACCGATTGCCCAGGGCGAAGGAGCCGGCGGCCGCAAGGCCGATGGCGAATGACACGAGCGTGACCGTGTTGGGCGACAGCCCCAGCCGCAGGGCGATGCGGGTGAGGGGCTTGGACAGTCGGCGCACGACAAAGGTGCTGTAGAAGCCGTCGTCGAGTCGATTCGCCTGCAGGCGTGCGATGCGGTCATCGGGCACCGATGCCGCGGCGGCCCGCGCAGCGGCGACATCGTGCGGATCACGCGCCCACGGCACGTCGACCATGTCGATCGCCCGCACCGAGAGACCCGAGCGCACCAGCGCCACGGCGATGAGCTCGACGGTGTCACGACCGTTTCCGGTGATCGAGCCGTCGCCAAGTGCGCGTTCGAGGTCGTCCAGCGCCGTGGCCGCCGCCGCCGCGTCACGCGGGGCGATGACCAGCGCGCCAACGGAACGATGGTCGGGGGCGGTCACCCCGTGCCACGACGAGCCGGCGCTGGTGACGACGTGGTGGCGCACGCGCACATCACCGTCGCGACCGGCCGGACGCACGAGCAGGGCGGTGGGAGCGAAGGGATCCTGGCTCACCGGGGCCAGGGCCGCGTCGGCCACGATGAGCCCGTCGGCGCGCACGACCACGGGCGCACCTCCGGCGAGGGCCTCACGCACGCGCTGCACCTCGCGCGCCTGGTCGGCGGACGTCGACACGGACGCAACGATCACCGTCGCGGTGCCGCTCATCGCCGACCTCCGCGCGTGGTGCGGCGCACGCCGGAGCGCACCGCCCGCGCCACCTGACCGCGCAGTCCCACACGCGGCTCCGGCACAAGCGCTCCGTCGATGGCCGCGAGTGCCGCCTCGACCGGGAGGGGCACGCCCGACGCCTCCGGCACCGTCGGCACGCGCCGCCCCAGCTCGGCCAGGTCGCCGACGACGGGCACGCCCAGTCGTGCAATCGCCTCGGCCGCTGCACGTCCGCGTCGCGCTGCCTCGTCCAGGGCCCAGTCCGGCGTGCGCACCGCGGGCTCGTCCGGGCCCGGGCGCCGCGACTCCACCATCGTGCGGGCCAGTCCCTCGCGGACGCGCCGGCGGTACTCGTCCCATGTCAGGCGATCGACGACCCGCGCGTTGACGGCGCGCAGCAGTTCGGCCTCGGCCAGCGTCATCGAGCGGTTGCTCGTCAGTGCCGCGCGACTGGTGAGAACGTCCGTCGGTATGCCGGCCATCTGCGCGATCTGGCGGAAGGCGACCAGCCGGTCCGTCGGATCGAGTACGACGACGGTGACCCGATCGGTGCCGACGGCCGCGACCCAGCGTTGGAGGACGGCCGGGTGGTCCTGACGCGCCCAGAACGACGGCGTGAGGCGCCGGGAGTCCGGGGCGAGCACGTCGGTGAGCCACTCGTCATAGGACGTGGTCATCCCGTACTTCAGGTACTGCTGCCAGGACGAGGGCAGCACCTCACCCAGGTTGCGCACAGTGATGACGACCTGCACCCGCTGCCGCCCAAGCGCCTCGACCACCGACGACGCCTGCTCAGCGTTCGCCTCGCACCAGAACTCGCTGCTGAGTACCACTCGTCCGGGCCAGTCGCGCACCTGCGAGGCGAGGTCGGTGAATGCCTTTGGGCTCGCGGTTGTGCTGTCGCGTCCGACCCATCCCCAGGCGTAGCCCAGAGAGCTCATCGCCTCGCGGTGCTGGGCCGCCGCCGTGCCCGGATACAGGACGCCCGCCGCGCGAAGGGCCGGGCGCGCATCGGCCAGGGCCGCCTGCAGCGCCGTCGTGCCGGTCTTGTGCACCCCGACGTGGAGGATCACGGCGTCGTCAGGCGTCACGCCGTCCAGCCTAGGGCGCGCTACTCGCCATCCCTGTCGCCGTCCTTGTCGCGCGGACCGCGTGCCGGGCCCTTGAGGCGCTCGTCGGGCTCCTCCTCCACCCAGACCTCCTCCTCGCTGAGGTCGTCGCGCTCCTCAAGTGTCTCGTCGATGCGGCGGTCCTCATCGAGGTCCTCGTCATCGGCGCCGCCGATCTCGGCGAAGAGCGCCACTGCCTCATCGATGGAGGTGTCGGCAACGATCGCTCCGCCGCTGAGGACGAGCCCCCGGTCCCAGTGGTCCAGGAGGAGTTCGGGGCGCTCGGTGGAGATGAGGAAGGTGACGCCGGCGGCCTGGAGCGACATGAGGTGCTCCTTGACCACGTGCGCGTATTCCGGGTCGTCCTCCAGGTGACCGCTGTCGATCGCGAACACCTTCTCCTGGGCGCTGATGCCGATGGCCCAGGCCAGGCGATTGCGCTGGCGTGCCGACAGGGGTGCGAGCGTGCGGTCGACCTGTCCCTGAAGGCCGGCGAGGCGAGCGATCTCCTTGATGCGATCGCCCATGACGTTCGGGGAGTCGCCCAGAAGACCGCCGATGACGTAGATGTTCTGACGCACGGTCATGTTGGGGGCGAGGGCGCCCGCCACGTCGATCATCGGCACGATGAGGTCGCGACGGCGCACTCTGCCCTCATCGGCGATGAGCGTGCCGGCGGCCAGACGCAGCAGCGCCTCGCGGCCGGCATTGCGCCGTCCGACCACGGCCACCGCCTGGCCAGGCTCGACGCGGAAGCTGATACCGCGCAGACGCCACACCTGCTCCGGTGACGCCTCGCCGGCAAAGCGACGCAGTCGGGCGTTGACCTTGCGCTTGCGGGCCCGGGGCAGACGGATTCCGACCTCGCTGAACTCGATCGCGCAGTCAAGGTCGCGCGTGAGGCGCATGCGGGCCATGTCAGGAGTCCTTCAGCACGCGCGGCTCCAGCCGGCGGAAGACGAGGTAGCCGATGACGAAGGTGAGAAGGCCCATGAGGAACGACAGCCCGTAGTGCACGGCGTCCTCGATCTCCTGCGGCCACCAGCCGATGCGGTACAGCCCCAGGATGCCGACAAGCGGGTTGAGGGCCGCGAGCGGACGGACGTGGGCGGGGATGTTCGACACCGAGTACAGCACCGGAGACAGGTAGAACAGTCCGCGAATGGCAATACGCACAAAGCGCGCAGTGTCGGGCACCACGACCATCCACGACGCCAGCGCCAGCGCAATCCCGTACATGAACAGGAACTGGGCGATGATCGCGACGGGATAGAAGATGATGAGGGGGCCGGGCAGATCACGGGTGAGGATCACCGCGATGAGGATGACCGGCATCGACATCAAGAACTCGACCGTCGACACCATGAGCACCCGAAGCACCCAGAACTGGGTGGGCAGCGTGCTGATGCGCATCTGCGCGATATTGCGCCGGAACGAGCGCACCGAGGCGTTGATGCCCTTGGTGAACCACCACCACGGCAGGATCGCCACGGTGAGGAAGAGCAGGTAGGGCTGCAGGCCCAATTTGCGCGCTCCCAGCAGCACCGAGAACACCAGCCACAGCACGATCGACAGGCCCAGCGGCTCCAGCAGGGTCCACAGGTAGCCGAAGCGGAAGCGCGCGTACTGCGACTGCAGCTCGCGCAGCACCAGCATCACCAGGATGCGGCGGTGCTGCCAGATCGAACGCACGGCCGATACCCTAGCCACCGTCTGTGCGCGCTCCGATGCACGACTCAACAGGGCGAAAGGCGAGTCTCATGACCGTTCAGGCCGTCATCCTCGCGGCCGGCATGGGCACGCGCCTGGGGCGTCCGTGGCCCAAGCCGCTCACCCCGCTCGACGACGGCCGCACGATCATGCAGCAGCAGATCGAAAACCTGCGCGAGGTGTTCCCCGACGTGCGCATCACGACCGTCGTCGGGTTCAAGCTCGAGCTCATCCTCGAGGCCTTTCCCGATGTGTCGTACGCCTACAACGAGAACTACGACCAGACCAACACCAACCGCAGCCTGCTGAAGGCCCTGCGCCTCTCGATGCCCGGCGGAGTTCTCTGGATGAATGGCGACGTCGTGTTCGACCCCGCCGTCTTGGAGCGGTGCGGCGACCTCATCGCCGCCGACCGGTCGTTCATCTGCGTCAACACCGCGGCCGTGGCCGAGGAGGAGGTCAAGTACACCGTCGACGCCCAGGGCCATGTCGATCGACTGTCCAAGACCGTCACCGACGCCCTCGGCGAGGCCGTCGGCATCAACTACGTGTCCGGCTCCGACAAGGCCGCCTTCATCGAGCGACTGGCGCAGTGCGCCGACCAGGACTACTTCGAGCGCGGGATCGAGCTGATGATCGAGAACGATCAGGTGGCGGTGCTGCCGTTGGACATCACCGACCTGTTCGCGGTGGAGGTCGACTTCGAGGAGGACCTCACCCGCGCCAATAGGCGCGGCTGACCGCGCACAGCGCGGCTGACCGCGCCCGGCGCGGGTGACTGCTAGCGCTGCACCTGCGCGATGAGTTCCTCCCACCGGTCGAGCACCGGCTCGAGCCGGTGCTCGACCGGTGGGAGGAACTCATCGCGCAGGTGCAGCGCTAGCAGTCACCCGCGCCGGGCGCGGTCAGCCGCGCTGTGCGCGGTCAGCCGCGCCTATTGGCGCGGGTGAGGTCCTCCTCGAAGTCGACCTCCACCGCGAACAGGTCGGTGATGTCCAACGGCAGCACCGCCACCTGATCGTTCTCGATCATCAGCTCGATCCCGCGCTCGAAGTAGTCCTGGTCGGCGCACTGCGCCAGTCGCTCGATGAAGGCGGCCTTGTCGGAGCCGGACACGTAGTTGATGCCGACGGCCTCGCCGAGGGCGTCGGTGACGGTCTTGGACAGTCGATCGACATGGCCCTGGGCGTCGACGGTGTACTTGACCTCCTCCTCGGCCACGGCCGCGGTGTTGACGCAGATGAACGACCGGTCGGCGGCGATGAGGTCGCCGCACCGCTCCAAGACGGCGGGGTCGAACACGACGTCGCCATTCATCCAGAGAACTCCGCCGGGCATCGAGAGGCGCAGGGCCTTCAGCAGGCTGCGGTTGGTGTTGGTCTGGTCGTAGTTCTCGTTGTAGGCGTACGACACATCGGGAAAGGCCTCGAGGATGAGCTCGAGCTTGAACCCGACGACGGTCGTGATGCGCACGTCGGGGAACACCTCGCGCAGGTTTTCGATCTGCTGCTGCATGATCGTGCGGCCGTCGTCGAGCGGGGTGAGCGGCTTGGGCCACGGACGCCCCAGGCGCGTGCCCATGCCGGCCGCGAGGATGACGGCCTGAACGGTCATGAGACTCGCCTTTCGCCCTGTTGAGTCGTGCATCGGAGCGCGCACAGACGGTGGCTAGGGTATCGGCCGTGCGTTCGATCTGGCAGCACCGCCGCATCCTGGTGATGCTGGTGCTGCGCGAGCTGCAGTCGCAGTACGCGCGCTTCCGCTTCGGCTACCTGTGGACCCTGCTGGAGCCGCTGGGCCTGTCGATCGTGCTGTGGCTGGTGTTCTCGGTGCTGCTGGGAGCGCGCAAATTGGGCCTGCAGCCCTACCTGCTCTTCCTCACCGTGGCGATCCTGCCGTGGTGGTGGTTCACCAAGGGCATCAACGCCTCGGTGCGCTCGTTCCGGCGCAATATCGCGCAGATGCGCATCAGCACGCTGCCCACCCAGTTCTGGGTGCTTCGGGTGCTCATGGTGTCGACGGTCGAGTTCTTGATGTCGATGCCGGTCATCCTCATCGCGGTGATCCTCACCCGTGATCTGCCCGGCCCCCTCATCATCTTCTATCCCGTCGCGATCATCGCCCAGTTCCTGTTCATGTACGGGATTGCGCTGGCGCTGGCGTCGTGGATGGTCGTGGTGCCCGACACTGCGCGCTTTGTGCGTATTGCCATTCGCGGACTGTTCTACCTGTCTCCGGTGCTGTACTCGGTGTCGAACATCCCCGCCCACGTCCGTCCGCTCGCGGCCCTCAACCCGCTTGTCGGCATCCTGGGGCTGTACCGCATCGGCTGGTGGCCGCAGGAGATCGAGGACGCCGTGCACTACGGGCTGTCGTTCCTCATGGGCCTTCTCACCTTCGTCATCGGCTACCTCGTCTTCCGCCGGCTGGAGCCGCGCGTGCTGAAGGACTCCTGACATGGCCCGCATGCGCCTCACGCGCGACCTTGACTGCGCGATCGAGTTCAGCGAGGTCGGAATCCGTCTGCCCCGGGCCCGCAAGCGCAAGGTCAACGCCCGACTGCGTCGCTTTGCCGGCGAGGCGTCACCGGAGCAGGTGTGGCGTCTGCGCGGTATCAGCTTCCGCGTCGAGCCTGGCCAGGCGGTGGCCGTGGTCGGACGGCGCAATGCCGGCCGCGAGGCGCTGCTGCGTCTGGCCGCCGGCACGCTCATCGCCGATGAGGGCAGAGTGCGCCGTCGCGACCTCATCGTGCCGATGATCGACGTGGCGGGCGCCCTCGCCCCCAACATGACCGTGCGTCAGAACATCTACGTCATCGGCGGTCTTCTGGGCGACTCCCCGAACGTCATGGGCGATCGCATCAAGGAGATCGCTCGCCTCGCCGGCCTTCAGGGACAGGTCGACCGCACGCTCGCACCCCTGTCGGCACGCCAGCGCAATCGCCTGGCCTGGGCCATCGGCATCAGCGCCCAGGAGAAGGTGTTCGCGATCGACAGCGGTCACCTGGAGGACGACCCGGAATACGCGCACGTGGTCAAGGAGCACCTCATGTCGCTCCAGGCCGCCGGCGTCACCTTCCTCATCTCCACCGAGCGCCCCGAACTCCTCCTGGACCACTGGGACCGGGGGCTCGTCCTCAGCGGCGGAGCGATCGTTGCCGACACCTCCATCGATGAGGCAGTGGCGCTCTTCGCCGAGATCGGCGGCGCCGATGACGAGGACCTCGATGAGGACCGCCGCATCGACGAGACACTTGAGGAGCGCGACGACCTCAGCGAGGAGGAGGTCTGGGTGGAGGAGGAGCCCGACGAGCGCCTCAAGGGCCCGGCACGCGGTCCGCGCGACAAGGACGGCGACAGGGATGGCGAGTAGCGCGCCCTAGGCTGGACGGCGTGACGCCTGACGACGCCGTGATCCTCCACGTCGGGGTGCACAAGACCGGCACGACGGCGCTGCAGGCGGCCCTGGCCGATGCGCGCCCGGCCCTTCGCGCGGCGGGCGTCCTGTATCCGGGCACGGCGGCGGCCCAGCACCGCGAGGCGATGAGCTCTCTGGGCTACGCCTGGGGATGGGTCGGACGCGACAGCACAACCGCGAGCCCAAAGGCATTCACCGACCTCGCCTCGCAGGTGCGCGACTGGCCCGGACGAGTGGTACTCAGCAGCGAGTTCTGGTGCGAGGCGAACGCTGAGCAGGCGTCGTCGGTGGTCGAGGCGCTTGGGCGGCAGCGGGTGCAGGTCGTCATCACTGTGCGCAACCTGGGTGAGGTGCTGCCCTCGTCCTGGCAGCAGTACCTGAAGTACGGGATGACCACGTCCTATGACGAGTGGCTCACCGACGTGCTCGCCCCGGACTCCCGGCGCCTCACGCCGTCGTTCTGGGCGCGTCAGGACCACCCGGCCGTCCTCCAACGCTGGGTCGCGGCCGTCGGCACCGATCGGGTCACCGTCGTCGTACTCGATCCGACGGACCGGCTGGTCGCCTTCCGCCAGATCGCGCAGATGGCCGGCATACCGACGGACGTTCTCACCAGTCGCGCGGCACTGACGAGCAACCGCTCGATGACGCTGGCCGAGGCCGAACTGCTGCGCGCCGTCAACGCGCGGGTCGTCGATCGCCTGACATGGGACGAGTACCGCCGGCGCGTCCGCGAGGGACTGGCCCGCACGATGGTGGAGTCGCGGCGCCCGGGCCCGGACGAGCCCGCGGTGCGCACGCCGGACTGGGCCCTGGACGAGGCAGCGCGACGCGGACGTGCAGCGGCCGAGGCGATTGCACGACTGGGCGTGCCCGTCGTCGGCGACCTGGCCGAGCTGGGGCGGCGCGTGCCGACGGTGCCGGAGGCGTCGGGCGTGCCCCTCCCGGTCGAGGCGGCACTCGCGGCCATCGACGGAGCGCTTGTGCCGGAGCCGCGTGTGGGACTGCGCGGTCAGGTGGCGCGGGCGGTGCGCTCCGGCGTGCGCCGCACCACGCGCGGAGGTCGGCGATGAGCGGCACCGCGACGGTGATCGTTGCGTCCGTGTCGACGTCCGCCGACCAGGCGCGCGAGGTGCAGCGCGTGCGTGAGGCCCTCGCCGGAGGTGCGCCCGTGGTCGTGCGCGCCGACGGGCTCATCGTGGCCGACGCGGCCCTGGCCCCGGTGAGCCAGGATCCCTTCGCTCCCACCGCCCTGCTCGTGCGTCCGGCCGGTCGCGACGGTGATGTGCGCGTGCGCCACCACGTCGTCACCAGCGCCGGCTCGTCGTGGCACGGGGTGACCGCCCCCGACCATCGTTCCGTTGGCGCGCTGGTCATCGCCCCGCGTGACGCGGCGGCGGCGGCCACGGCGCTGGACGACCTCGAACGCGCACTTGGCGACGGCTCGATCACCGGAAACGGTCGTGACACCGTCGAGCTCATCGCCGTGGCGCTGGTGCGCTCGGGTCTCTCGGTGCGGGCGATCGACATGGTCGACGTGCCGTGGGCGCGTGATCCGCACGATGTCGCCGCTGCGCGGGCCGCCGCGGCATCGGTGCCCGATGACCGCATCGCACGCCTGCAGGCGAATCGACTCGACGACGGCTTCTACAGCACCTTTGTCGTGCGCCGACTGTCCAAGCCCCTCACCCGCATCGCCCTGCGGCTGGGGCTGTCGCCCAACACGGTCACGCTCGTGTCATTCGCCATCGGCCTTGCGGCCGCCGGCTCCTTCGCCCTGGGCAATCGGTGGGCGCTCGTGCTCGGCGCGGTGCTGCTGCAGCTGAGCCTGATCGTCGACTGCGTCGATGGGGAGGTGGCGCGTGCCACGCGCCGCTTCACCGCCCTGGGCGCCTGGCTCGATGCCTCGACCGACCGGGTCAAGGAGTTCCTTGCCTACGCCGGGCTCGCGTTCGGAGCGTCGCGGGCCGGCGTGAGCCTGTGGTGGATCGCCATCGTGCTCGTCGTCCTGCAGACCACCCGACATATGACCGACTACGACTTCTCGCGGGTTCAGCGCCTGCGTGAGGCGTATGTGGCTCCGCTGCCGCTCGCCCAGCGCGATGACGGTGCCGGCGACCGCGCTGCGGGCTGGTCGGTGGCGGGCGCGATGGAGCTGTCCACGCGCATGAATCGCCGCGACGCCGTGCGCTGGGCCAAGCGCGCCCTGCACATGCCTATCGGCGAGCGCTGGCTGGTCATCAGCGTGCTCGCCGCGGTGGCCGGAGCCGCATGGGCCCTCGGTGGACTGCTCGTACTGGTGATCATCGCGCTCGCGTACGTACTCGTCGGACGCACGCTGCGCACCCTCACCTGGCGCGGGCCCACGCCATCCGCCGGCGCGGTGTTCCTCCACCGCCAGGCCGACTCCGGGCCGGTGCTGTCAGTGCTGTCTGTGCTGTCGGCACGACGAGGACTGTGGGAGGCGCGCTTCGGGTGGGCGATTCCCGCGCTGCTGCGTCTGATCGAGCTCGGGGTGGCCGCGGTGCTCGTGCTCGCCATCGGCGGACCAGCGATCACGATCGGGTTCTGGTGGTTGGCCGTCGTGGCGTTCCACCACTACGACACGCTCTACCGCGCCATGCAGGACACCGCGCCGCCGCGCTGGCTCACCTGGGCGGCCCTGGGCTGGGACGGCCGCACGATCCTGGTGATCGTCCTGGCCCTCGTGGGTGTCCTGGCGATCGGTCTGACCTGGGCGACACCCCTGCTGGCACTCCTGGTCGTGCTCGTGGCGTCCGTACAGTGGCTGCTCATGCAGGGACGAGCACGATGAGCGACGCGACGCCGTCGTCGGCGGCCGACCCGGCCCCCGAGCCGCGCCCTACTCGCCCCACGATCGCCCAGATCCGCGAGGTCGGCCAGCCACCGGCCGTGCGCGGTCGACGCAACTCCGAGCACTGGGTCGCCGATGTCTATCTGCGGGACATCTCGCCGTACCTCACCCGCGTGCTCCTGCGCACGTCGATCAGCGCCAACCAGGTGACCTGGCTGATGATCCTCACCGGCACGTGCGCGGCGTTGGCCCTGCTCATCCCGGGCCTGTTCGGCGCGATCCTGGCCGCGGTGCTGGGGCAGCTGCAGATGCTGTGGGACTGCTGCGACGGCGAGGTCGCGCGCTGGCGGCGCACCACCTCGCCTGCCGGCGTGTTCCTGGATCGCGTCGGGCACTACACGACGGAGGGGCTCATCCCCATCGCCCTGGGTCTGCGCGCCGCCGGGTTCCCGCACGCCGGCTGGCTGGACTCCCCGTGGCCGTTCATCGGCGCGCTGCTGGCCGTCATGGTGCTCTACAACAAGGCGCTCAATGACTCGGTGCACGTGAGTCGCGCCTACAACAACATGCCGCGGCTGGAGGAGCGCGCCGAGGTGTCAGCGCCACGCTCCAGCGGACTTCGCCGGCTGCGCTCGATCGCGCGCTTCGTGCCGTTCCACCGCGCGTACCACTCCGTCGAGCTCACGCTTCTGGCGCTCGTGGCCGCGATCATCGACGTGCCACTGGGCTCGCTGGCCGCCACGCAGGTGCTTGTCGCGGTGCTGGCGATCCTCGGCGTCGTCACGATCGTCGGTCACCTGGCCGCGATCCTCACCTCCAGCCGGCTGCGCTGATGCCGGACGCGCGTTCGGACGCACCACCAGACGCCCGTCCGTCCTTCGGCGTCGTCGTCCTCACCATGGGACAGCGCCCGGACGACCTGGAGCGCGGGCTTCAGAGCCTGCTGGCCCAGCGCGACGTCGACCTCGACATCATCGTCGTGGGCAACGGCTGGTCGCCGGTGAACCTTCCCGACGGCGTGCGCGCGCTGGCGCTTCCGGAGAACCTGGGCATCCCGGCCGGACGCAATGCGGGTGTGCCGCTCGTGGCGGGGGAGTACCTGTTCTTCCTGGACGACGACGCGTGGCTGCCCGATGTGTCGATGC
>CAYFLO010000025.1:6029-11320 GCA_964343995.1 uncultured Bifidobacteriaceae bacterium | reverse complement strand
CGCACGCCGGTGAGCGCGGCGTCGGGAATGGTGAGGTCGAACATGTGGTCGGGCAGCGGGGATCCGTAGACGTTGGCGATGTCAGTGCGCAGGACGAGCGCTGGCCGCGAGCGGTCACCGCGGGACTGCAGCAGTCGCGCCTGCCCCGGGGTGAGTTGGATGGCATCGGGGCCGGCCGCGGCCAGGGTGTCGACCGCCGCGCCGAGGTCCTCGATGCCCGGAAGGAAGCTGCGCTCACCGAAGAACCCGTGGTCGATCGCGATGTCCAGGCACCTCCCGGAATGGTCGTTGAACAGTCGTCGCATCCGGTAGGTCGCATCGCTCATGGGTCAGTAACGTAACGGGTGCCTGAGCAGGTGCGCAGGCGGTCATCGACGACCCGGGGAGCCGCAGGTGGAGGTGGTCCTCGGCGTCGACGTGGGCACGACGGCGATCAAGGCCGTCGCCACCGGGCTCGATGGCGCGATCGTGAGCACGGCGTCGCGGCCGACGCCGTGGCGCCACGACGGCCCGCATTTCGACATCGACCCGACACTTCTGGCCGACACGGTCATCGCTGTCCTGGTCGAGGCAGCGCGCACGGCGCAGGGCACCGTGGTCGGCATCGGTGTCACCGGGATCGCGGAGACGGGCATCCTGCTGGACCGTCACGGGCACCCGTGTGCACCGGCCCTCGCCTGGTTCGATCCGCGCGGCGACGCGGCGCCCGTGCGCGCGGTGGTGTCGGACCGCGAGTTCCGGTGCGCCACCGGGATGCGCCTGAACAGCAAGCCGTCCCTGGCCAAGATCCTGTGGCTGCGCGCGCACGTGCCCACCGCGCACGACGCGGTGGTGCACCTGGGCGTGGGCGACTGGATCGTCCACGCACTCGGCGGTCGGCAGTCCGCGGAGGTGTCGGTGGCGTCGCGCTCGGCGCTCATGGACGTCACGACCTCACAGGCCTGGGCTCCGGCGATCGACCTTGTCGGCGATCTCCTGCCCGGTGAGCGCGTGTGGGCCGGCGATGCCTTGGGCACCGTGGGCCCCGACGGTCCCCTCGAGCTGCGCGGCGCGGTGCTCACCAACGCCGGGCACGATCACCAGACCGCGTGCCTCCTCGCCGGTGCCGCACACCCCGGTGTGCTCTTCGACTCGATCGGCACGGCCGAGGCGCTCATCAGGATCGTGCCCGGGGCACTCTCCGTCGACCAGGTCGACGCCATGACCGATGCCGACATCAATGTCGGTCAGACCGTCGTGCGCGATCATCAGGTGCTCCTCGCCGGCCGCCTCACCGGGCTGTCACTGGAGCGCATCTCCTCGCTGCTGGGAGCAACCACGCGCGAGCAGCGCACGGCTCTGGGTGCGCGTGCCGTCGACGTCGTCCGCGACGACTCCTTCCCGCGCCTGGTCGATGTGGGCAACGACCACCTGACGATCACCGACGTAACCGATGGCATCACACCGGAGGTGATGTGGCGCGCGGCGGTGGAGGACCTCGTCGAGCTCGCCGCTCGACCTCTGGAAGTCATGGCCCAGGTGGCTGGCCCGCATGACTCCTCGGTGCTCGTGGGCGGCTGGATTCGCAATCCCATGCTCGCGCAGGCCAAGGAGCGCAATCTCGGCGCCTACCGCGTGCTCGATGTGGCCGAGCCCGGTGCGGTGGGTGCCGCATTCCTCGGTGCCGTCGCCGCGGGTCGGGCGCCACTTCCGAAGGCCGGCGAGGTGCCGCACTGGGCGAGCTGACGCTCGCGCGATGTCAGGCCTTCTTGAGCAGGATCTCCAGGACAACCACGCCGATGCCGATGACCGGGTAACTCACCGCGTAGTACAGGCGGCGCCACCCGATCTTCCCGACTCGGCGCGCGGCATAGAGCCCCCAGCCCACGAGCGACAGTCCGGCGAGCAGGAGCACGACGTTGATTGCGGTGTTGGCCTCGATGTGGAAGAGCAGGAACGGCATGGCGAGAACCGCCACCGGGACGACGATGTAGAGCATCTGCAGGTTGTGCAGCACGATCGCCTTGCGCACCGGGTGAGTGAGCGGGGTGTGATGACGCACTTCGTAGGCCAGGGCCTCGGAGAAGGCGTGGGCGACGGTGATGGCGAGCAGAGGCGCCGCCGCCTCCGCCACCAGGTAGAACCACTCCGACAGCGTCAGCACGGTGGTGCCCTCGTCCAGAAGCGCGAAGGTCGCCATGAGGATGATCGTCGAGTAGACCGCCATGCGCGGATCGATCGCGACCCGCAGCACGTGTGCGGCAAGAGATGCGGTGACGCTCGGACTGTCGGGATCCTCGGGAAGGGCGCGTTCAGCGGTGGACATGGGCCCACCCTTTCATGGAGCGTGTGATGGGAGCGGACGCCGTGATCCGCACAGTGACGTCAGCGCAGTCGCGCGGCCGCCACGACGGTGACGTCGTCGCGGTGCCATGCCGCGGCGCGATGGCGCACGTGGGCTACCGCACGCGCGATGAGCTCGTCTGGGTTCTCGCGCACGGGGGCGTCCAGACCGCG
This sequence comes from uncultured Bifidobacteriaceae bacterium, assembly GCA_964343995.1. Lineage (GTDB taxonomy): Bacteria > Actinomycetota > Actinomycetes > S36-B12 > S36-B12 > JBAWXR01. Next base: position 8,824 of record CAYFLO010000025.1, on the reverse strand, counting down.
CATCCAGGTGAGCAGCGACTCCTCGTCCAGGACGACACCGTCGATGTCACTCGCCTCGACCAGGCCATCGGTGCAGGCCAGAAACGCATCCCCGGGACCAAACGAGCACGACTGCGTGGTCCACGTGCCGCCAAGGCGTGACAGCAGTGGGCCGGTGGGATCGCAGCGGCGTCCCTGCTTCTCGGCGGTGACGACGAGTCCGGGAACGTGGCCCGCATTGCACCACTGCAGGGTGCCGGCCGCCGGATCGATGTGCACGATCATCGCGGTGACGAAGTGCGCGGGATCATCCATCGCAGCAGCCGCCTGCTCGAAGGCCAGCGGAGCGGTGGCCCCGGCCTGCAGCGTCGCACGAAGGATCGAGCGCACCCGCACAGCGAGCACGCCGGCGAGGGGATCGTGACCGGAGACGTCGGCGATGACCAGCGTCGTGCTGCCGTCGGGTGCCGCGAGAACCTCCCACCAATCCCCGGCGATCACCCCCTGCGAGGCCATCGACATGCCACTTACGAGCAGCCCGGGAGTGGTGGGGATCGCACGCGGCATGAGTTCGGCCTGCATCGCCGCCACCAGGGGAGCGTCCTGAATGAGTCCTTCGCGCGCGGCCCGCGCCTCGTCGATCTCGTGCACCAGCCCCCGGCGAAGGCGCTCGCCATCGGCGGCGACGGCCATCAGTTCTGGCGGTCCGACCGTGCGAATCGGGGTGTCGTGCGCGGCGCCGCGAGCGGCCTCGGTGAGGTCGTCACGGATCTGCTCAAGTGGATCCAGGACCCAGCGACGCAGGCCGATGAGAGTGAGGGTCGCCATTGCCGCAACGACCAGGCCGATGACGAACAGCGTCACCCCGAGCAGGGTGGAGAAGCCGTTGGCCGACCGCACCGCCTGGGTGCGCCGAGCGTTGATCGCAGTGTCCAGGGCCATCGACGCAGACGTCATGGCCTGGTAGGCCTGGAATGACGGGTCGCCGCCGATGACCTTCATCGCCCTCGATCGTCGACCGGCGTCGAGAGCATTGACGATCGGCGTTGCGGTGCGGTCAACCCAGGCCTGCTGGGCGGTGGCAGCCGCGACCACGAGGGTGGACAGCGTCTTCTCGTCGTCATGGACCGTGTCGTCGATCGACTTCAGGAGTGTTGTCGCGCGTCCGATGGAGGTGCGGTAGTCCTGCACCGACTCACCGCGGTCCAGAAGCGTGGCGATGCTCAATGCCCTACTGGCATCGGCCTGCGCGAGGGTGAGCTCCGCGGCGGAGTCGGCTGCGGGGGAGAGTTCATCGTTGATGGCGGCATTGGATGACACCGTGCGGCTGAACGCGACGACGAGCACGACAGCCATGACGGCGATGAGGGCCACGCCGACAGCGGTGGCCAGCGTCATCCGTCGCCGCAGGGTCACCCGGGCAGGCTAGCCCGCGGGGAGGACGGCGAGCAGGGGTTCGACGAGGCGCAGGGCGCCATCGACGGACAGGTGGGTCTCGTCCTGGTAGCGCGGCTGGCCGTCGCGTCGTCCCCAGCACGTCGCGGCATCGCACAGGGCCGGGAACGGATCAACGACGCTCACCCCATCCTGCGCGAGACCGCGCTCGACAGCGAGCGCCGGATCGCGCTGGCGCTCGAGCGCCGCTCGATTGCGCCCGAAATCGCTGGCACCCAGGGCCTTGGCCGCCAGGGACGTGCGGTCGACGTAGCCGGTCATGTCCGGTACCCCGGCGATGACGATGACCGGGATGTTCGCCTCGCGCAGCGAGGTGACCAGCGGTTCGAGTGCAGCCCGGTACAGGCGCGCGGCCTCGCTCACGGACCCCGCGCGCGACCCGTCGGCGCGTCCGACCGTGCGCCAGCGAAGTTCGGGGTGCACGTAGCCGGTGCTGCGATTGGCGATGACGACTGCGGCGGGATGAGTCTTCAACGCGTAGGCGAGCACGTCCTTCTGCCACGCAGCGCACGGAATGTCGTGGCTGCCGCTGGAAGGCAGGGCCAGGAACGGGCAGCCGGTGTGGCTGGTGACGACCGTGGCGAAGTTGCGCTGCGCGGCGGCAGCGATGACGCCGTCGGCCACCGCATAGGACTGCGAGTCGCCCGCAAGCAGGACGGTTCCGGTGGCGGCGGCCGGTCCGAACCGGCAGAAGGCCGCGGTGACGGGCACGTTCACGCATCCGGCGTGCACCGCGGCGTGCTGGGAGCGCAGGCCGCCAGTGTCGGGTGCGTCATCGCCAGCCTGCAGCGCGGCGACGGGCACGTCCGGTGCCTGCCCGGTCGAGGTGGCATCCGACATGACGCCTTCAGTCGTCGTCATGACCGCTGTACCAGCCGTGTCGGTCTGAGCCACGGCCGGCGGCGGAGCCAGGCCCCACGCGGATGCCGAGCCGATGAGCAGCCCGGTGCACAGGAGCACAGGAACGCCGACGATCCCGACGGCTGCGATGGCACCGCGCTGCGGACGACGCGGCCTCCATCGTCGTAGTGGCGACTCCAGGAACCGGTACGACACGACCGCGGGTACGAGCGACACCAGAGCCGCCACGACCGGGACGATCGGATCCTGCGGCCACAGGAGCACGGCGAAGACGATGATCGGCCAGTGCCACAGGTACCAGGAGTAGGAGATGTTGCCGACGGCGGTGAGCGGACGCGCGCCCAGGATGTCGCTGAGCGCATTGCCGCCCTGGGAGCCGGCCAGGAGCAGAAGCACGGTGCCGGCCACCGGCACGACCGCCGCGACCCCGGGGAAGGCGGTGGATTCATCGATCACCAGGGCGGTGCCGATCACGAGAAGCAGTCCCACCGATCCCAGCC
>CAYFLO010000025.1:0-6019 GCA_964343995.1 uncultured Bifidobacteriaceae bacterium | reverse complement strand
GGCAAGCACCGAGGGGCGCATCGTCGGGATCCTCGCCAGCGTCAGTGCCAGGAGCGCGCCGGCGGCGAACTCCCAGGCGCGCGTGGGCGAGGAGTAGTAGGCGAAGGAACCAGGGCCGCCGAACCACGCGAGGATGTCGGCGCTGGTGAAGGTGAGCCAGACCGATACCGCCAGTGACACCGCGCCGAGAATGGCGACGATCGCGAACGGTCCGACCCGCAGCCGTCGCAGCAGCAGCCAACCCAGGGCCAACAGGGCGGGGAAGAGTAGGTAGAACTGCTCCTCCACCGACAGCGACCAGGTGTTCAGAAGCGGGTTCGTCGTGGCAACGTCGGCGAAGTAGTCACCGGAGGCGTGCGCGATGACGACGTTGGCGGACAGCAGCACGGCACCCAGGCCCGTCGCACTCGTGGCCTGCTGCGCGCCGAAGGGGTTCTGCAGCACGAACGAGGCCAGGACCACCACGGAGACGAGTGCGGCGAGGGCGGGGGTGAGGCGCAGGAACCGACGCGCGTAGAAGCGTCGAAACGACAAGCGCCCGCGCGCATGCTGCTCGCGCATGAGCATCGCGGTGATGACGAAGCCGGAGATGACGAAGAAGACGTCGACGCCGATGAAGCCACCGGGGACCGGCAGCCCGGCATGGAAGGCCACGACGAGCCCGACCGCGAGCGCGCGCAGGCCCTGGATGTCCGGGCGCCGTGACGAGGACTCCCCCGGAGCGATCGCCGGGCGCGACGACGTTGTTCCGCGTGCCGTGCCGGTGGCCGTGGACGTCATGGTGCGCGCCGCTCGCCGGAGACGACAAGGACGACACCGCCCACGACGATGGTGAGCCCGATGACGACGGCGCGGGTGATGGGCTCCTGGAGGATGAGCAGCGCCAGGATGACCGCGACGATGGGGTTGACGTAGGCATACGTCGACACCAGCGACAGCGGAGCTTTGGCCAGGAGGTACGTGTAGCAGCCGTAACCGATCACCGATGCCAAGATGAGATAGCCCCATGCGGCGTAGGCCGAGGGTGGGTAGTCACCGGTGTGCACGCGGTCGCCGAGGATCAGGCCCAGCACGACGAGTACGCCGCCACCGATCATCAGCTCGTACGCGGCCGACACCAGGGAGTTGGCGGGAAGGTCGTACCGCCTAGAGCGGAACGAGAACAGCGACCACACGAAACTCGACGCGCAGATGGCGAGCGACCACAGCACGACATCGAGTTCGGTGCCGGCCACGGCGTGCGAGCCGCCCGGAAGCACCATGAGCGCCAGCCCGACCAGTCCGACCACCACTCCAGCGATCGTCACACGCGACATCCGCTGGCCACTCACCGCGCGGAAGACGACGATCCACAGCGGCACTGACGACACGATGAGCGCGGCCACACCACTGGGCACGTAGCGCTCGGCGAGGGCGAGGGTGCCGATGCCCACGCTCATGAGCCCGATCCCCAGCGTCGCAGTGCCGCGCAGCTGCGTGCGGGTGATGCGCAGGGAGGCGCCGGTGAGCCGGGCCAGGAGCGCCAGAACGACTCCGGCGAGAGCCAGGCGCACGCCGCTGGCGAGCAGCGGCGGCATCCACCGGCCCTGGATCGCGATGCCGAAGTAGGTCGATCCCCACACCAGCCACAGGGTGAGCAGTGGAGCCCAGATGCGGGCGCCCGTCGTCGTGCTCACGGCACCACTGTGCCAGCCGCCCGGATCGAGGCAACGCATGGGACTTTGGTCCCGTCATCGCCGTGCTTCAGGGGCGCTTCGGGCACGGTGTGACCTACCGGACGTTGCTATTCGCTCAACTATCGCGAATGGCGCAGGAGGATGGAGGCATGAGCGCCCTCGTCCTGTCGCAGTGGCAATTCGGTGTGACGACCATCTACCACTTCCTCTTCGTTCCGCTGACCCTGGGAACCATCTGGTTCGTAGCGGGCTTCCAGACCGCTTGGTATCGCACCGGGAATGTGCGCTACCTGCAGTTGACGAAGTTCTTCGGCAAGCTCTTCCTCATCAACTTCGCCATGGGCGTCGTCACCGGGATCGTCCAGGAGTTCCAGTTCGGTATGAACTGGGCCGACTACTCCCGCTTCGTCGGCGATGTCTTCGGTGCGCCACTCGCCATGGAGGGCTTGCTCGCGTTCTTCCTGGAGTCCACATTCCTGGGCCTGTGGATCTTCGGCTGGGATCGCCTGCCGCGACCGCTCCACCTGGCGACCGTGTGGCTCGCCGCTCTGGGAACCGCCCTGTCGGCCTACTTCATCCTGGCGGCCAACAGCTTCATGCAGCATCCCGTCGGCTACGAGATCAGCCCGACCACCGGCCGTGCGGTGCTCACGAACATTGGCACCCTGCTCTTCCAGAACACCGCGCTCATCGCCTTCGCCCACACCATGGCTGCGGCTTTCCTCGTGTCTGCCGCAGCTGTTTGCGCCGTCGGTGCGTGGATGCTCGTCAAGGAGCGCCAGGTCGATGTCTTCCGACCGGCAGTCAAGGCCGGTGCCTGGGTCGTGCTGGTCGCCGCTGTGCTCGTCGGCATCACCGGCGACATGGACATGAAGATCATGGTGCAGCAGCAGCCGATGAAGGTGGCAGCAGCAGAGGCCCTCTACACAACCACGCAGAGTGCCCCCTTCAGCATCCTGTCGGTCGGCAATGTCGAGGGCACTCATGCCAACACGGTGCTGGATGTTCCAGGTCTGCTGTCGTGGCTGGCGACAGGCTCCACGGACGGAACCGTTCAGGGCATCGACAACCTGCAGCAGCAGTACGTGCAGCAGTACGGCCCTGGCAACTACATGCCCTACGTGCCCGTCACCTACTGGGGCTTCCGCCTGATGATCGGACTGGGCATGATCGCGGCTCTCTATGCACTCTGGGCCCTGTGGAGGTACCGCGGCAGAAGGCTCCCGAAGGCCAACCGCCTGTTCACTTGGGCGTCGGCGGGCATCGTGCTCTTCCCGCTCATCGGCATCCAGATGGGCTGGATCTTCACCGAGATGGGACGACAGCCATGGGTGGTCTTCGGCCAGTTGAAGACCGTTGACGGAGGCTCGCCCCTGCTCAGTCCGTTCGACGCCTGGGTGTCGATCATCGGCTTCACGCTCCTGTACGCGGTGCTGGCCGTCATCGAGGTGACGCTGCTCCTGAAGTACATCCGGGCCGGAGCACCGGAGGTCGTTAACGAAGACCCGCACGCGGACGCTGAGGCTGACCGCGACAAGCAGCTGTACTTCGCGTACTAGGAGGATTCGTGGACCTGCAGACCCTGTGGTTCGTGCTCATCGCCGTTCTGTGGATCGGCTACTTCGTGCTCGATGGCTTCGACTTGGGTGTGGCGATGCTCATCCCGATCATTGGGCGCGACGACCTTCGACGGCGCGTGATGATCAACTCCATCGGACCGGTCTGGGACGGCAACGAGGTGTGGCTGCTCGTCGCCGGCGGAGCCACGTTCGCCGCGTTCCCGCTGTGGTACTCCACTCTCTTCAGTGGCTTCTACCTGGCGCTGTTCCTCGTCCTGGTCGGACTCATCCTGCGCGGTGTGTCATTCGAGTATCGCGGCAAGCAGGATTCGGCGCGCTGGCGCCGGAACTGGGACATCGCCGCCGTTGTCGGCTCGTTCCTGCCGGCTTTCCTGTTCGGCGTGGCCTTCGGCAACATCACCAAGGGCACGCTGCTCGCGCCCCTGCCCGGAACGAGTGCCACCGATGCGGCGAATATCAACTACACCGGCAGTCTCCTTGATCTGCTCAATCCCTTCTCAATTCTCATGGGCGTGATGCTTGTTCTCGTCTTCATGACCCACGGTGCGATCTTCCTGTCACTCAAGACGCGCGGAGAGGTGCGTGAATCCGCCCGCAAGGTGGCGGTCCGGGTGGGCCTGGGTGCGGCGGTTGTCGCGGTCGCGGCTCTTCTGTGGGCGCAGGCCTACAGCGGACACCTCGCGATCACGCTTCCCCTGGTCCTCCTAGCCGCTGTGGCGTGGCTCGCTGGCCTGTTCATGGTCGTGCGCGGCCGCGATGGATGGGCCTTCCTCTTCAGTGCGGGCACCATCGCCCTGGCAGTCGCAGCCCTGTTCGTCGGGCTCTTCCCCAATGTCATGCCCAGCTCGATCGACACGGCCTACAGCCTCACGATCTACAACTCGTCGAGCCAGTCGTACACCCTTACGGTGATGACGTGGGTCGCGGTGATCCTCGTGCCGGTGGTGCTGGCCTACCAGGCCTGGACGTTCTGGGTCTTCCGCCGCCGGTTGAGCACGTCGATGATCCCTCCGCAGCCTGTTGCGGGTCGGGCCGACGACCGCTTCGTGCAGACCTCGGGCTGACGAGCATCGCAGCAGGGAGCCGACGCGCTCCCTGACAGGATGACATCCATGCGGCCGATTGACCCGCGACTTCTGCGCTACGCGCGCAGCACACGCGGATTCCTCGCCGCGGCGACGGCGCTCGGGGTCGTCACCTGCCTGGTCGTCATCGCCCAGGCGCGAGTGCTGTCAGGTGTTGTCGTCGATGTCTCCCAGGGAGCATCCGCGCACGCGGTTCTCGGAGCCATCGCCGCCGTGGTGGCCCTGTTCGTCGCGCGAGGCCTTCTAGCGTGGCTCATCGACATTTCGGCGGTTCGCGCCTCGGCACGAGCCAAGGAGGACCTTCGGGCGGCTGCGTTGGAGAGCGCACTGGTGACCGCACCGGATGCGCGAGCGCAAGCGGCGTCAATCGCCGCGCTGGTGACGAGGGGCATCGACGCGCTTGATGCGTACTACGCGCGGTACCTTCCCCAGCTCGTCCTGGCCATCCTCGTGCCCGTCGCCGTGCTCGTCGCCATCGTCGTGCAGGATCTGCTGTCCGCGATCATCATCGCGGTGACACTCCCGCTCATCCCTGTGTTCATGATCCTCATCGGGATGTACACGCGCACCCGTGTCGATCGACAATGGCGCACTCTGGCGCTTCTCTCCGGGCACTTCCTCGACCTTGTCTCCGGCCTGCCCACGCTGAAGACTTTCGGTCGCGCACGCGCGCAGGAGAGCCTCGTGGCCGAGGTGGGCGATCGCTATCGACGATCGACGATGGGCGTTCTGCGGGTGTCCTTCCTGTCGTCCCTTGCTTTAGAACTGCTCGCCACCTTGTCGGTGGCGCTCGTGGCCGTCACCATGGGACTTCGACTGGACTCCGGCCGCGTGACCTACGCCGTCGCCCTGTTCGTGCTCGTTCTGGCCCCGGAGGCGTATCTCCCGCTACGACTCGTGGGTCAGCACTTCCACGCCGCTGCCGAAGGGGTGGGTGCGGCCGATCGGGTGCTGGCGATCATCAAAGCTGCGCCGGTCACAGGCACGGGCCTTGTCGTGGCGCCCGGTCCGGTGTCGATCGAGTTCGTCGCACCAGGTGTTCAGCGCGAGGGGCGACCCGTGCTGGAGGGCCCCGTCGCCCGGGCGCTGCCGGGATCCGTCACCGCGGTCGTCGGCGCGTCAGGTGCGGGCAAGAGCACGCTCTTGGCACTGCTGCTGGGCTTCGTACGCGCATCCTCAGGCGACGTACGAGTCCAGGCGAAGGACGAGGACGTCTCTCTGGGTGACCTCGACCTCGCGCTGTGGCGGCAACGGCTCGCATGGCTGGACCAATCAGCCTCGGTCGTGGACTCCGGACTCTCCGCGCGCCCGCGGGTGTGCGATGTGGTTCGGCTGGGACGGCCGAATGCGTCGGATGCCGAGGTCATGACGGCGCTTGCGAATGCGGGCCTCGCGATCGACCTGCATGACCGGATCGCTGCCGATGGCACCCGGTTGTCCGCAGGTCAGCAGCAGCGCTTACTGCTCGCACGGGTTCTCGTGGCTCAGGCCGACGTGGTTCTCCTCGACGAGCCGACAGCGGCCCTTGACCCGCAGACCGAGGAGATCGTCACGCGCGCGATTCGGAGCGAGGCGGACCGCGGGGCAACGGTCATCGTCGTCGCCCACCGCCCCGCACTGGTCGCATCGGCCGATCAGGTGGTGCGACTGCAGGCGCCGCGGGAGACCGGCGGATCAG
>CAYFLO010000024.1:0-11469 GCA_964343995.1 uncultured Bifidobacteriaceae bacterium | reverse complement strand
GACCGGCCTCGCGTGCGCGATCGCGCAGCGCGCGGGCCGATGCGAGGTCAGGAGCGATCGGCTTGTCGAGCACGACATTGACCCCGGCGGCCAGGCACGCGGTGGCGTCGGGCACGTGCGCGCGGTTGGCCGTGGTGACGACGGCGAGGTCGTGGCCGGCCGCAAGTGCCTCGTCGAGCGTGGCGTAGATCGCCGCGCCCGGCACGAGCGCACGCGCCTGAGCGGCGCGCTCGTCGTTGCCGGTGACGATGCCGTCGAGCGACAGGCCGCGCTCGGCCAGCAGCAGTGGTGCGTGGTAGACCCGGCCCCCCAGGCCGAAACCGACGAGCACAGTGGAGTGCGGCATGACGGCACGCTACCGCGTGCGCGTGGAGTGGTGGGCTGTGCTCAGCTGCGCACGTCGATGACGCCGAGCACCGCGGCGATGCCCAGCACACTGCGCGGGGAGTACGCCGCGCGCCACAGGCCGCCGTGCACGGCCTGGGCCGTGAGCAGATCGAGCGGCTGCACCGGGGTGTTGCCGGGCTGGCCGACAGCATCGGGGTTGCGCAGATCGTGCACGAGCAGGGCGGCCATGAGTGTGGTCGACGTGGCCGGCTCGAACACCTCGACACCGAAGCGCCCGGCACCGGAGTAGGCGGCCGCAAGCACCCGGTTGCGCAGCACCGAGCGCGTGCGGGTGGCGGGGGCGATGTTGAGCGAGACCGGGATCCCGTCGGCCATGCACTGCAGCGCCCGCCAGTGCTGCAGGCGCTTGGCGAGGGCGTAGTTGGGGCCCTGCTGGGCGACCAGGGAGTCGTTGATCCCGAAGGGGCGACCGTGCAGGTCGCGCATGACCTCCGGGTAGTTGGGCTCGAACTGCTTGAGCAGTCGCAGCGGCAGCTGCACGACCTGGCCCAGGCCACGGGAGTTCCAGCGCCGCTGCGACTCCTCGACCGCGGCGATGGGCACCATGAAGGCGTCGGTGGGCGTGGCCAGGGCCGCCACGGTGATGTCGGAGCGCAGACGGGTGAGCGTGCTGACGATCGCATCGGCGGCGACGGACAGGCGAGTGTGCATGCCGCCGTCGGCGTAGGTGTAGTTGCCGACGACCATCGGCACGTCGGCCTGCGCGAGCCACGCGGCGATCTCGGGGGTGTCGGCGAGCAGATCGACACCTGCGTGCGCGGCAACGATGTCGTCCTCGTCGGGGTGCACGGTGCCGCCGACGTGGAACGGTGCGCGTCCGTCAGCATCACGGCGTACCGGAATGCGCAGCGTGCCCGCGGTGGTGCGGGTGATGTCGACCAGTCGGGTCCACGTGGACGCACCCGGCAGGTCGATCGCATGCACGGTGGCGCCCCATCGCAGCAGCGATCGAGTGGGAGCGAGCTCGGCGCCCGCGCCCAGCACGGCGATGTGCAGGTCGCGCAGGTCCATCCACTCGGGGTTGTCGAGCACGCGCTCGACGGCGGTGGCCGCCCCCGGCTCCATCACGCCGGCATCGACCCACCGCGCCAATTGGCGGCGCAGGTCGGAGTCGAACAGGCGACGGCCCTGGTAGACGAGGGTGAGCTCGGGCTCCGTGGGCACCAGGCCGCGCACGTCGACGGTGCCGACGGCGTCGGCGCGCGGAGCGGCCATGGCGGTGGCGAGGGCGGTCTCGTGGCCGTCGCGCACGAATGGGAAGCGTCGGTGCGTGGAGGCCAGGCCCTGCTCAGCGATCGCGTAGGCACTGCGCGGGTCGCGGGCAGCGTCGAGGACAAGATCGCGCAGCGGCGCGATGTAGCCCTTGCGCCAGTCGGACGTGGCCTCGACGCGCGCGGCCAGGCCCGGATCAACGGATCGTGCGGCGTCGGCGATGATCGCGCGACCGGTGCCGGTGGAGCGACGCTGCCCGTCCCCGCCGACCGGGAAGCTCACCCCGGCGGCCGTCTCCATCCGGGCAGGCTACCTGAGCGCGTGCGGCATTCCGCCGCTCAGCCGCGCGTGAGAACGAAAGCCAGCGCCACGATGCTCAGGACGACAACGCCCGCCGAGATGAGCAGCACTAGCCGCGGAATGGCGGGGCTCACTGCCCGAGCCATGGATGCGTTGGCGCCACGCGCGCGCAGTTGCGCCGCCCACGACGACAGTGCGAGCAGCACCACAGCCACGGCTCCGATGACGGCTGCGGTGATGATGGGCGCACCCTGGTGAAGGGTGTGCGCGGCGACGAGGGCCACGCAGGCGGCGAAAGCCACGAGCGTGCGGGTCCAGGCCAAGCCGGTGCGCTCGGGCTGCAGGCCCGGATCGTCGGTCGGCGCGGGCCCGGGCGTCGGATCGGCCATGGGCTGCCTACTGCGCCGACTTCAGGACGAGGATGAGCGCGAGGATCGTGATGAGGATGATGATCGCGACGAGCACGGGCGCCAGGCGTGAGGCGGGGATCCCTCGACCCAGGCGCATGGCGCGCTCCACGCGCAGCCAGCGCCACCAGGCCCCGGCCGCCAGCAGTCCGCCGGCAAGGATGAGCGCAGCGGCCAGGAGTACGGCCACGCCCCGCATCTGCTCGGCGGAGACGAACGTGGCCACGCCGATGCCCAGAGCGATCATGCCCAACGCGGTGCGGATCCACGCCAGAGCGGTGCGCTCATTGGCCAGCGAGAACCGCGGGTCCGGATCGATGCCATCACCGAGGAGTCGGTGCACCCACGACGTCGGCGCCTTCGCGGGCTGATTCTCAGGCGGCATGGAAGGGCACCGTGGAGGAGTCGTCGACCGCGATGAGCTGCTGGATCAGAGCCTCACGTCCCTGCGACAGCAGCGAGGGATCGGATGCGGCCACGTTGTGCGCCTCCCGGCGATCGGTGGTGAGGTCGAACAGCTGCGGGGTGGGCTGCCCGGCGATCTCGGTGAGGCGCAGCGCGTCGGTGACCACCGTGCGCAGGCGCACGGGGGCCGGAAGTCCGTCGATGCCGTAGGGCTGGTCCTCCTCGACGAGCACCGCGGTGCGCCAGTCGCGCACGTCGCCGTGCATCGCCGGCACGAGCGAGCGGCCCTGAGCGCGCGGCAGCGCCGGCGCCTGTGCGAGTTCGAGCAGCGTGGGGGCGATGTCGGCGCTGGAGGCCAGCAGGTCGCGGCGAACTGGCGAAATCCCCGGTGACCGCACGATGAGCGGCACCCGGATGACGCCCTCGTAGTGGCAGAAGTGCTTGAGCATGAGGCCGTGATCGCCGAACACGTCGCCGTGGTCGGAGGTGAAGGCGACGGTCGTGATGTCGGCGAGGCCAGTGGCGTCGAGCGCGCCGAGGATCTCCCCGACCGCGTCGTCGATGAACTCGATCGAGCCGAGCTCGGCGGCCAGAGCGTGCTGGTACTGCTCGCGCGTGGGCGCCCACAGCATCATCGGGTCGATATCGGGGGTTCCGCGCCGCGCGACCATGCGGCGCACGTACTCCGGCGACGTCGCGTGGTCGTCGTCGAAGGTGTCGGGTACCGGCATGTCGTCAGGGTTGTGGCGCGCGTAGTACTCCGCGGGTGGGGCGAATGGGTGGTGCGGGTCGGGGAACGACACGAAGATCAGGAAGTCGTCGTCGCCCTCGGCGGCTGCGCGCACGCGGTCGACCGACGCCTGCGCGACGTACGACGTGGGGTGCAGGGCCGCGGGCACCGCCGACTCGTAGACGTGGTTCCAGCCGTCGTACCGCGACAGGGCGTGCGCACGACCGGACTGCGTGGCCGGATCCCAGCCGTGCTCGCGTGCCCACGCCACGTAGTGGCCGGCCACGCGATCGCCGTGACCGGTGACCAGGGCCACGTCGTCGAAGCCGTAGTAGTCCGGCGGCATGACGCCGGTGCCGTCGCGATGCCGCTCGAAGGACTCCGCCGAGACCCAGTCCTCGCCGAACGGTCCGGTGACGGCGGCCTGCCACAGCGCGGGGGCGGCCTCGCGCAGCGCATCGAGCTGGTAGTCCTCGTAGCCGTAGCCATTGGGCTGGAAGTGCAGCTTGCCGACGGCCGAGGTGCGCCAGCCCTGATCGCGCAGCACGCGCGCGAATGTCTGCGCGTGCGGATCCAGCGGCAGGCCGTTGGTGCGCAGTCCATGGGCGCTGGGCCAGCGGCCGGTCATGATCGTGGCGCGGTTGGGCATGCACACCGGATTGGCGACGTAGGCGCGCTCGAACAGCGCACCGGCGCCGGCCAGGGCATCGAGGTGCGGGGTGCGCACCGGCAGCGTGCCGTAGCAGCCCAGGTGATCGGCACGCAATTGGTCGGCGACGATCACGACGATCCCTCGGCGCGGCATCACAGTCCTCCCCACACGACATCGCCATCCACGACGGTGGCGCTGACCGATGCTTCCATGAGCGACCACGGTCGCGCCCAGTCGACGGCCCGATCGAGCACCACCAGATCGGCGCCGAAGCCCGGGGCGATGCGCCCGCGGGTGTCCTCCTCGCGCGACTGCCACGCTGGGCCCGTCGTCATCGAGTCGACGGCCTCCTGGGCGGTGAGCGCCTGCGCGTCGCAGTAGTCGGGGTCGTCCGACAGCGCCCGCGTCATCGCGCAGGCCATGATGCGGCGCCAGTCGGGGTCGGCCACGGGCGCATCGGACGCCGAGCACACCCGCACGCCGGTGTCGATGGCGGTACGCAGTGGCTGACGGCGCAGGTTGCGCGCGCGGCCCAGCACCGGCTCGACCCGGTGGCCGATGGCCCAGCGGATGCTGGGGTTGGTGTTGAGAACCGTGCCCATCGCGGCCATGCGCGGCAGGTCGTCGTCGACGACGAGGTCGCCGTGGATGACGTAGTGCCGCAGTGCCGGCCCGGTGCCGGTGGCCTGGATGGCATCGAGGTACTCGGTGATGGTGCGGTCGCCGGTGCAGTGCGTGCCGATCTGCCAGCCGCGTGCCGACGCCTCGGCGACGATCCGTCGCAGCTGCGCGACCTTCTCGTCGTCGGTGTCGCCGGCGAGCTGCAGGTGACCGTGACTGCAGGAGTCCTCGTACGGCTCGCGCAGCCAGGCGGTGCGACTGCGCGGGATGCCGTCGGCGAAGACCTTCAGCTGCGCGACGCTCACCCGGCTGTCCGGACCGGCGGGGGCGGGCGGACCCCAGGCGTCGAGCCCGCGCACGACGTCGTCGGCGCTCGTGCCGCCCAGGCCGCCGAAGAGCAGCATGAGATGGGCGCGCAGGTGCAGGTCGCCGGCGGCATCCAGGTCGCGGTAGGCCGCGATGGCGTCGAGGTCGCCGGTGCCGTCCATGAGAGTGCGCGCGCCCGGTCCCAGACCCGGGTCGGTGATCGCGACGATGCCCTGCGCGAGCAGCGCGTCCTGCATGAGCCGCAGGGCGGTGATGCGGTCGGCACGGGTGAGCGCGGGGATCGCGTCGTTGAGGCGACCGACCGCGGCCTCCAGGATCACGCCGGTGGGGTGACCATGCGCGTCGCGCACGAACGAGCCACCGTCTGGATCGGGGGTCGACGCGTCGACCCCCGCGGCGCGCAGGGCGGCGGTGTTCGCCAGCGCCGCGTGACCGGTGATGTCCGAGAGCAGGGCCGGCACGCCGCCCGTGGCGTTGTCGATGTCGGCCGCGCAGATGCCGCCGTCGGGGCCTGTGCCGCGCAGCACCGTGCCGTCCCAGCCGCCGCCGCGGATCCAGCCGGTCGACTCCGGTCGGGCCGCGGCCAGTCGTGCGGTGAGGTCGGCGGTCGATGCCACGCCACGAAGGTCGACGCCCAGCAGCGAGCGTCCATATTCATAGGCGTGCAGGTGGGAGTCGTGCAGGCCCGGGAGCACGGTGCGGCCGTCGAGGTCGACGGTGGTGGTGCCGGGAGCGGCGAGGTCGCCAGCGGAGTCCTGCGGCACGACCGCGGCGAATACGCCCTTGTCGATGAGAATGGCCGACAACCCCGCCTGCGGTGCCAGTCGCGCGTGGGTGAGCAGCAACCGGCCGGTGCTCATGGGGTGACGGTACGCCCCAGGAGTCGTGCGCGGTACGGGGCCAGGTCGGGCGTGCGGTTGATGCCGACCACACCGACGAGTCCGGAGTCGTCGGTGTACTCCGCGATGCATGGGCCGTCGGGCTCACCGTCGACGACGGTGATGTCGGTGGCGATCCCGGGCATGCCGAACGACTGCAGCGTGGTGTCGTACTGGTCGGACCAGAACGCCGGCAGGCCGGTGAACGGTGCAGTATCGGGCTCGCGCCCGTCGAGCAGCGCCGCGAGGGTCGCTCCCGCGCGCCGTCCGGTCTCGGTGGGCATGTTCCAGTGCTCGATGCGGCGGGCGATGCCGCCGAACAGGGCATTGGGGTGACGGGCGACGTCGCCAACGGCCACGACCGGTACGTCGGTGCCCTGCACGCGCATCGAGGAGTCGGTGAGCACACCGTCGGAGAGGTCAAGGTCGTTGCCCTGCAGCCAGTCGACATTGGCCACCGAGCCGACGGCCTCGACGACGAGGTCGGCGTCGACCACGGTGCCGTCCGACAGGCGCGCCCCGCGCACGCGGTCGTCGCCGAGGAACTCCTCCACGCTCGTGCCCAGGTGGAAGTCGACGCCGTGCTGCTCGTGCCGCCGCCGCATCGCGGCGCCGAGCTCCAGACCCAGCGGCCGCACCATGGGTTCGGGATCGATGGCCGACACCGACACGTCGACACCGAGTTTGCGTGCGGTGGCCGCGGTCTCGCAGCCGATGAATCCGGCGCCCAGGAGCAGCAGGTGCTTCGCCTGGTGCAGGTCATGACGCAGGGCGGTGGCGTCTCCGGCGGTGCGGATGACGTGGCGGCCGGCCTGAGGGCCCGGAATCGGCAGCCGCCGCGGGCGGATGCCGCTGGCGACGACGAGTCCGTCGAAAGGCAGCACGCGACCGTCGGCCAGGGTCACCGTGCGCTCAGCGAGATTGCTGGCCACGGCGGGCGAGCCGAGCACCCACGTCACGTCGTCAACACTGGCCTTGCGCCGGAAGTGCAGTGACTCCACGTCGACGCCACCGTGCAGGGCGTCCTTGGAGAGCGGCGGCCGGTTGTACGGCAGGTGCGGCTCGTCGCCGACGATCGCGATCGGCCCGGCATAGCCGGCACCGCGCAGCGATTCGGCCGTACGCAGGGCACCGAGCCCGGCTCCGACGACGACGACACCCATGGTCGATCCCACCTGCGCGTGCTGCTGGAGTGCGCTACTCGACGGTGATGGCCTGCATGGGGCACACGTCGGCGGCGGCCTCCACGGCCTCACGGCGGTGGTCGGCGACCTCGCTGACGTAGATGAGCTTGCCGGCATCGTCGAGGCGGAAGACGTCCTCGGCCTCGAAGCAGCACTGCCCGTAGTTCTGGCAGGCGTCCATGTCGACGGTGACCTTGATCATGACTTCTCCTCGACGGTTGACGGGTACAGGTCCTTGGACGGGGTGCGGATACCGCGGAACTCCCAGTCTCCCCCCTTGGCGGTCGACAGGACCTCCTCACTTTCGGTCGGCTGAGCACCGCAGTCGTCGCGAATCGGCACCGGGCCGGAGACGATCGTGTTGAGCAGCGTGCCCAGGCCCTCGACCTCGACCTCGACGACGTCACCGGGGTAGACGGTGCGCGAGATCGCCGGCGTGCCGGAGAAGATGAGGTCGCCGGGCACGAGCGTGATCGTGCGCGCGAGGTCGGCGACCAGGTAGTGCATGTCCCACTCCATCTCGGCGGTCGTGGAGTCCTGCTTGACCACGCCGTTGACGATGGTGCGGATGCCCTTGTTGCGGAAGTCCCAGCCGGTGACCAGGCCCGGACCGACGGGGGCCAGGGTGTCGGCGCCCTTGACGCGCAGCATCGAGCCGGCGTCGGTGTCGCGGAAGTCGTGCAGGCCGTAGTCGTTGCCCACGGTGTAGCCGGCGATGTAGTCGCCCGCCTCCTGAGGCGAGATATTGCGGCAGGTACGGCCGATGACGATGACGATCTCACCCTCGTAGTTCAGCCAGTTGCAGCGCTCGGGCCGCACGACCTGGCCCTTGTGAGAGTTCAGGGCTGTGATCGGCTTGTGGAAGTAGGTGGGTGCGGGCGGGAGCTTGGTCATGAACTCCTTGACCCGCGACATGTAGTTCAGGTGGATGCAGATGATCTTCTGCGGCTCCGTGGGCGGCAGGTGGATGGCCTGGTCGATGCCCACCACGCGGCCGTCGGGGGCGACGAGCTCGTCACCGTGGCGCTCGGTGAGGACGGGCGCCCCCTCCAGCAGGATGCGGCGGTACTCCTTCACGCGGTCTTCCTTCCCGTGGTCCAGCCGTTGGCGGGACGATCGAACCAGACGTGGACCTGGCTGGTGCCGATGGAGTTCTCGTAGTCGCCGTACTGCACGCCGGGGGCGGAGAAGTCCTGCTCGCCCAGGGCCGCGGCCATCATCAGGTAGTGGGCGAACTTGCCCTCCGGGCGCACGGTCATGAACTCCGGCATGGTCTCCAGCACGCGGTCGTGGCGACCGTCGAAGAACCACTGCAGGCGCTCGTGGTCCATGTCGTAGGCCTTGCGGCTGAACAGGTGCGAGGGATCGCTGGCCTCGTGCCCGCGCAGCTCCTTCAGCGGATAGAAGGTGTGCGACATCGAGCCGGTGGCGATGATGATGATCTTGCGATCGGTGCGGGCGATGGCCTCGCCGATCGCCCGGCCCACGCGCAGGAAGTCATCGGTGTCGCCGGTCTGGCACACGCTCATCGACAGCCACTGCTTGTCCAGGCCCTTGCCCAGGTAGCTCCAGATGTTGACCGACGGGTAGTACAGCGGCAGGTACTCGTCGTCGATCGGCGTGATCCAGGTGCCGTTCGGCTCGGCGCGGTCGGCGATGGCGTGGGCGAGCTCGGGGTCGCCGCGCCACTCGTACGGGATCCGGCACATGCCGCGGGGAAGCTCCTCGGCGGTGAACAGGCCGGCGCGTCGTCCGTGCGAGGTGACGACGAACTCCACGGTGGTGAACCAGTGCGAGTCGAGCACGAGCACGGTGTCGTAGTCGAGGGTCTCGAACTTCTCGGCACGCAGCTGCTCCAGGGCCGGGACGAGGGAGATCTCCTTGCCCTCGTTGAGCTCCAACCGCGTCTCGCGCGGCAGCATGATGGTCGGGACGTGCGAGAGCAGCCCGGCCGCGACGACCTCACCCATGCTCAGGCCTTCCATCCGTTCGGTGCGTAGACGGTGTTCTTGACGTCGGCGTAGAAGTCGAACGACCACAGGCCACCCTCGCGGCCGATCCCGGAGCGGCGCGATCCGCCGAACGGTGCGGCGAGGTCGCGCACGAAGAAGCAGTTGACCCAGATGGTGCCGGCCACGAGGAACCGGCAGAAATCCTCGGCGCGCTGGCGGCTGCCGGTGACGACGCACGCGGCCAGACCGAACTCGGTGCCGTTGGCCAGGGCCAGACCCTCCTCATCGGTGCGGAACGTCTGCATCGTGAGGACCGGACCGAAGACCTCCTGAGTGAGGATCTCGCTGCCGGCGCTGGCATTGCGAATGAGCGTGGGCCGGTAGTAGTGCGGGCCGAGGTCGGTGTTGACCTCTCCGCCGTAGACGACGGTGGCGCCGTCGGCCTTGGCCCGATCGACGAAGCCCTGCACGCGCGACACGTGGGCGAGGTGGATGTTCGGGCCGATCTGGGTGTCCTCGTCGCGTGGGTCGCCCTGGCGGATCTGCGCGGCGCGCTCCATGAAGCGGGCGGCGAACGCGTCGGCGATGCCCTCCTGCACGAGCAGGCGCGTGCCGGCCAGGCACACCTGCCCGGCGTTGTCGTACTGCTCGATGGCCAGGTCGACGGCGAGGTCGAGGTCGGCGTCGTCGAGGATCACCGTGGGGCTCTTGCCGCCGAGTTCGAATGAGCACGGGGTGAGGTTGTCGGCGGCCGCGTGGGCGATGACCTTGGCCGTGGGCACCGATCCGGTGAAGCAGATGCGCGAGACGTCGGGATTGGCGGTGAGGGCCGCACCGGCCTCGGCGCCCAGGCCCTGAACGACGTTGAACACGCCCGCCGGAAGCCCGGCCTCGTGCGCGAGCTCGGCGAACAGCGAGGCGGTGAGCGGTGCCCACTCCGGCGGCTTGGCCACGACGGTGTCGCCCGCGGCGAGCGCCGGGCCGATGCGCCACGTGGCCAACATGAGCGGGGCGTTCCAGGGCGTGATGATGACGGCGACACCGGACGGGTCCCACGTGACGTGGTTGGTGTGACCGCGGGTCTCCCAGTCGGGGTGGTGCAGCTGCTCGATCGCGTAGTCGGCGAAGAAGCGCAGGTTCATCACGACGCGGGGCATGACGCCGCGGCGGTGGCTGCGCAGGAGCGAGCCGTTGTCGGCCGTCTCCAGCTGCGCGAGCTCTTCGATGTGCGCCTCGATGTTGTCGGCGACCCGGTGCAGGATCGTGCCGCGCTCGCGGGGGGTGAGGGCGGCCCAGGCCGGGAACGCCGCGCGGGCGGCGGCGACGGCGGCGTCGGCCTCGGCCTTGCCGCCGCGGGCCACCTGGGCGATGACGGTGTTGTCGATGGGCGAGACGTCGTCGAACGTGGTCGCCGACGCGACGCGCTGGCCGCCGATCCAGTGCCGGGTGTCGACCCGGACTCCGGCCACGGTGGTCGTCGACATGCGGGCTCCTTCGTGGGGGTCGACCTATCGTAGATCGTTCGGACCCTAACGGATTGGGCCGGCCCGTGGGTAGCCTGTGGGCGACCCCAGGAGGTTCCATGTCCCGGCCCCGCCCCCGGATCGCCGTGCTCGGCCGGTTCACCGACTCCGCCAGCGCCCTGCGCTACCGGGGCGTGGTCACCTCACGGGCCCTGCTGGAGACGGTCTGGGCGGCCGGCGGCGACCCGGTCACGCTGCTGCCGGGCGACACCGCCGATGGCTTGGACTGGGCGACACGCCTGCAGGGGTTCGACGGTGTGCTCCTGCCCGGTGGGGGCGACCTCGACCCGGCCCGCTACGGCGCCGCCGCCGACGACTCGGTCTACGACGTCGACCCGGTGCAGGACGAGGCCGATGTGAGCCTGGCCCGGTACTGCCTGGAGCACGGGGTGCCGATGCTCGCGGTCTGCCGCGGACTGCACGTCGTCAACGTGGTGCTCGGCGGCACGCTGGTCGTCGACATGCCGGTTCACCACCGCCACGTCGTGCACGAGGTGGTGATCGACGATCCGTCCGATGTGCTCGGACTTCCGTCCGCCACCGTGCAGGCCTCGTGCTACCACCACCAGGCCATCGACCGTGTGGCCGACGGCATCACCGTGCTCGGTCGCGCAGCCGACGGCACGGTGGAGGCCGTGGCGATCGCCTCGCGCGGCTGGGCCGCCGGCGTGCAGTGGCATCCGGAGGACACCGCGGCCACCGATCCGGTGCAGCTGGCGGTTGTGCGCCGGCTCGTGCAGGAGTCCGCGCGGGACTAGCCCACTGGCGGCAGGAGCGCTGACTACCAGGCCACGTGCAGCGCGGTGGGCGCGCGAAACTCCCACCCGCGGAACTCCACCGGGGCGGTGAGGCGCAGGTCGGGCATCGCCT
>CAYFLO010000023.1:0-11682 GCA_964343995.1 uncultured Bifidobacteriaceae bacterium | reverse complement strand
TGGTGTTGCCGCCCAGGTGCGGGGTGACCAGACATCCGGGTGCGTGCCACAGCGGATGATCGCTCGGCAGGGGTTCGGGGTCGGTCACATCGAGCGCGGCGCGCACCCGACCCTCCTGCAGGGCCACCAGGAGCGCCTCGGTGTCGACGACGCTTCCGCGTGCCACATTGACGACGAGCGCTCCGTGCGGCAGCAGGCCCAGCAGTCGGGCGTCGACCAGGTGGTGCGTGGAGGCATCGCCCGGCACGGCCAGAACCAGGATGTCGGCCTGAGCCGCGAGGGCATCGAGTTCGTCGACACCGCGCACTCGCCCGCGCGCCTGCCGGCCCACGAGCGTGACGGTGCAGGCGAATGCCGCGAGTCGCGCGGCGATCGCCTTGGCGATGCGTCCGGCTCCCACGATCACCACCGATCGATCGGCCAGCGACGGATAAGTCCGGTGCGCCCACGTGCCGGTGGTCATGTCGCGCGCGGCCACGTCGATCCCGCGCTGGGACGCCAGGATCAGGCCGATTGCGAGTTCAGCCGTGCTGTCGTCGTGCACGCCAGCGGCATTGCACACGACCAGGCCGGGACGCCGAAGGCTGGCGGCATGCTCGAAACCGGCCGTGGGCAGTTGCAGTACCTCCAGGGCCGGCATGTGCGCCGCCCAGTGCAGCGTCGGCTCCTCGTTCATGTAGGCCGGAACGAAGAATCCGACATCGGCGAGATCGGGCCTGGTTCCGGTCTCGCCGTAGGAAACCAGCCCCGGGGTCGACGGATCGAGTTCGAGGTAGGCCGGCACGAGTGCCTGCAGCACTAGGACTCCGAGACGCCCAGGCGCTCGAGCAGCAGCGCGCGCACCTTGGCCGCGTCGGCCTGCCCACGCGTGGCCTTCATGACCGACCCGACGATGGCACCGGCCGCCTGCACCTTGCCGCCGCGGATCTTCTCGGCGACGTCAGGCTGCTCGGCCAGGGCCGCATCGATGGCTGCCAACAGGGCGCTGTCGTCGCTCACGACGGCAAGTCCGCGAGCGGCGACGATGGCATCGACGTCGGTGCCTTCGCCAGCGAGGAGTCCCTCGATGACCTGGCGGGCGAGTTTGTCATTGAGGGCGCCGGTGCCGATCAGCGCCTCGATGCGCGCGAGCTGCGCCGGGGTGACGGTCAGGGAATCTGCATCGACGCCGCGATCGTTGGCGATGCGGGCCAGTTCGCCCGTCCACCACTTGCGCGCAG
The DNA here is from genome assembly GCA_964343995.1 of uncultured Bifidobacteriaceae bacterium. Classification (GTDB taxonomy): domain Bacteria; phylum Actinomycetota; class Actinomycetes; order S36-B12; family S36-B12; genus JBAWXR01. Next base: position 10,462 of record CAYFLO010000023.1, on the reverse strand, counting down.
CAGCCGGCTCGACTCCTGCAGCCACCGCTGCCTCGACCTGCTCGAGCACGCCGGCATTGACCATGGTCGCGAACTCCAGGTCGCCGATCTCCCACTCCTGCTGCAGTCGGGCCCGGCGTGCCGAGGGCGCCTCCGGGAGCGTGCCGCGCAGTTCCTCGACCCAGGCGGCCGGTGGGGCGACCGGCACGAGGTCGGGTTCGGGGAAGTAGCGGTAATCCTCGGCCTGCTCCTTGGACCGGCCCGACGTGGATCGGCCGGTGTCCTCGTGGAAGTGGCGGGTCTCCTGGGTGATCCGTCCACCGTCGGTGAGCACGGCGGCCTGTCGCTCCACCTCCGAGCGCACCGCGCGCTCCACCGACCGCAGCGAGTTGACGTTCTTGGTCTCGGTGCGGGTCCCCCACGGCTCTCCCGCACGCGACAGCGACACGTTGACGTCGCAGCGCAGCGACCCTTCCTCCATGCGCACGTCAGAGACGCCCAGGGCCCGCATGAGGTCGCGCAGCTCGGTGACGTAGGCGCGTGCGACGAGCGGCGCCAGCGCACCGGTGCCGACGACCGGCTTGGTGACGATCTCGATGAGCGGGATGCCGGCGCGGTTGTAGTCGACCAGGGAGTAGTCGGCACCGTGGATGCGTCCGGTGGCACCACCGGCGTGGGTGAGCTTGCCGGTGTCCTCCTCCATGTGCACGCGCTCGATGCCGACGCGGACGACCTGGGGACCGTTGGGACCCTCGACCGTGACGTCGAGCCAACCGTCGGTGCACAGCGGCTCGTCGTACTGCGAGACCTGGTAGTCCTTGGGCATGTCGGGGTAGAAGTAGTTCTTGCGCGCGAACCGGCACCACGACGCGATCGAGCAGTTCAGGGCCAGGCCCATGCGGATGGTCGACTCGATCGCCGCGCGATTGACCACCGGCAGCGAGCCGGGAAGGCCCAGGCACACCGGGCACACCTGCGTATTGGGCTCACCGCCGAACTGGGTCGAGCACGAGCAGAACATCTTGCTGGCGGTGCCGAGCTCGACGTGGGTCTCCAGGCCGATGATCGGCTCGAAGGCAGCGACGGCGTCGTCGTAGTCCATGCGCGGATCGGTGCTCACAGCGACGGCACCTCCTGGGCGAGCAGGTGCCCCCAGCGATCGACAAGCGCGGCCTCGAGAGCAGAACCCACGTTGTAGAGGCGGTCGTCGGCCATCGCCGGCGCCATGATCTGCAGACCCACCGGCAGGTGGTCGTCGGGCGCCAGGCCGATCGGCAGTGACATCGCCGCGTTGCCGGCGAGGTTGACCGGAATGGTGGCGATGTCGTTGAGGTACATCGCCAGCGGGTCGTCGACCTTCTCCCCGATCCGGAAGGCCGTGGTGGGGCACGTGGGCGAGATCAGGACGTCGGCGGAGGCGAACGCCGCGGCGAAATCGCGTGTGATGAGGGTGCGGACCTTCTGCGCCTGCCCGTAGTAGGCGTCGTAGTAGCCGCTGGACAGCGCGTAGGTGCCGATCATGATGCGGCGCTTGACCTCCGGGCCGAAACCGGCCTCGCGAGTGATCGCCATGACCTGCTCGACCGAGTGCTCGCCGTTGTCACCGGCGCGCAGGCCGTAGCGCATGCCGTCGAAGCGGGCCAGGTTGCTGGACGCCTCCGACGGCAGGATCAGGTAGTACGCGGCCAGCGCGTACTCGAACGACGGGCAGGAGACCTCGACCACCTCGGCCCCCAGCGACGTGAGGATCGCGACGGCCTCGTCGAAGCGCTGCGAGACGCCGGCCTGGTAGCCCTCACCGCTCAGCTCGCGCACCAGTCCGATGCGCACACCGCGCACGTCGGCGCGCTGTGCCGCACCGACGACGTCGGGCACCGGGGCGTTGATGCTCGTGGAGTCGCGGGGATCGTGACCCGCCATGGCCGCATGGAGCAGGGCGGTGTCGCGCACCGAGCGCGCACACGGGCCGGCCTGATCCAGCGACGACGCCAGGGCCACCAGGCCGTAGCGCGACACGGAGCCGTAGGTGGGCTTGACGCCCACGGTGCCGGTGACGGACGCCGGCTGGCGGATCGAGCCACCGGTGTCGGTACCGGTGGCCAGCGGTGCCTCGAAGGCGGCCAGGGCCGCCGCCGAACCGCCACCGCTGCCGCCGGGGATGCGTTCGAGGTCCCAGGGATTGCGCGTGGGGCCGTAGGCGCTGTGCTCGGTGGACGAACCCATCGCGAACTCGTCCATGTTGGTCTTGCCGAGCATGACCATGTTGGCGGCGCGCAGGCGCTCGACCACGGTGGCGTCGTACGGGGGACGCCAGCCCTCCAGGATCCGCGAACCGCAGGTGGTGGGCACGCCGCGCGTGGCCATGACGTCCTTGACCGCGATCGGCACACCACCCAAGGGGCCCAGGTTCTCGCCCGCGGCGATGCGGTCGTCGAGGTGCCGGGCGTGCGCGAGCGCGGCATCGGTGTCGACGTGGAGGAACGCGTGCACCTCACCGTCGACAGCGGCAATGCGGTCCAGGTGCGCCTGGGTGACCTCGGTGACCGAGACCTCGCGTGTGGCGATGGCCTGCGCCAGGACCCACGCCTCCTGCCGGACGAGGTCGCCGGCCGCCAGCTGCGTCATGGCTACTCCTCGCCCAGGATGCGCGGCACGCGGAAGCGGTCGTCCTCCCACGCGGGAGCGGCGGCCGCGACCTCGGCGCGATCGAGCCCGGGACGGGCGACGTCGTCGCGGAAGACGTTCTCCAGGGGCACCGGGTGCGACATGGGCGGTATGTCGTCGGCGGCCACATCGGCCACCCGGGCGACCGACTGCAGGATGACGTCGAGCTGGGCGGCGTAGTGGTCGAGCTCGTCGGGAGCGAGGTCGAGGCGCGCGAGGCGGGCCAGGTGCTCGACCTCGGCTCGAGTGATCGCCGTCATGCCCGAATCCTAGTGAGAGTGAAGCGCCGGATCTCAGGGCCCGGTCAGTCCCCGATCCGCACCATCAGGCTCACCTCGTCGTCGAGGTCGACGCCCAGTGCCGTTCGCACCGCGGCGCGCACCGGGACGATATAGCGCCCGTCCTTGGGGAAGACCGCCGTCGTCCACGTGACATCGCCGCAGGAGACCTCCGCCGGGATCGCTCCCCACCCGTAGCTCAGGTGTGCGGACTGCTCGGTGAGATCGTCCGAGGCCTCCTGGGGCATCGAGACGAAGTAATGCGGGGCCGGGCCGCGCCAGAACCACAGCGGACCGGTGAAGGAGTACTGCACGTGCCGCTATCCGCGTGCGGGCGTGAACGCCGGCCCGTGACCGGGGATCACCTGCACCGGCTCCAGCCCCAGAATCCGCTCGCGCGCACGGGCGAGCTCGGCGGGATCGGGTGCATACGGATCGTCCTGCGGGCCGCCCTCGAACCACCACGCGTGCGTGCACACGACCAGGCCGGCATCGGTCCGCACGACGGTGGAGATGTCCTCCCGGGTGTGGCCGGGGGTGCGGATCAGCCAGATGTCGTCGGCGAGATGCCGCCCCTCGGCGTCGAGGTCGGTCCACAGGTCGTCGCGGTAGATCGCGGCGTAGTCGTGGAAGCGCGCGGCCGGGAAGAGTGCGGCGTTGAGGGTGTGGTCGATGTGCTGGTGGCTGAAGACCACGTCGGTCACCTGCTCGGCATCGACACCGAGGGATGTCAGCGGGTCCAGGATCGCGCCGCGGTTCGGCACGAGTCCGGGATCGACGATGACGTGCCGGTCGCCCTGCTGCAGGTACACCACGGTCGAGCCCACCCGCATCCCCTCGGCGGTCTCATCTCCGACGTAGCCGGTGTGCAGGATCGTCAGCTTCGCGCTCATGGGTTCTCCTGTCGGTGGGTGAGGGCTGCGTCGAGTCCGTCGGTCAGAAGTGCCCGGAATCCGTCGAGCCCAACAACCGGGATGCCGAGGGCCTGCGCCTTGTCGAGCTTGGAGCCGGCGTTCTCGCCGGCCACCACGAGATCGGTCTTCTTCGACACCGACGACGCCGCCTTGCCACCGAGGTCGGTGACGGCCTGCGTGGCACCGTCGCGCGTGAAGCCCTCAAGCGAGCCGGTGATGACGACCGTGACTCCGGTCAGGGGCTGCGGGCCAGCCGGGGCAGCAGCGTCGGAGAGGCTCACACCGCCGCGCCGCCACTTGTCGACGACCTCGCGATGCCAGTCGACCTCGAACCACTCGCGCACGGCCTCGGCAATGACCGCGCCCACCCCTTCGGTCTGCGCGAGCTCGTCGACCGACGCCGCCGCGATGGCGTCGAGTGATCCGAACGCTCGAGCCAACGCCTGAGCGGCGGACGGCCCCACGTGCCGGATCGACAGCGCCACGAGCACCCGCCACAGCGGACGACCGCGCGCCACATCGAGCGAGGCGAGCATCCCGCGGGCGTTCTCGCCCAGTTGCGGGCCCTCCTCGCCTCGCCCCGGGTCGCGGGTGAAGAACGGGCTGCGCAGGAGGTCGTCGGCGGTGAGCAGGAAGAGATCGCCCTCGTCCTGCACCAGACCGTCGTCGAGCAGGGCCCGCGCCGCCTTGTCGCCCAGGCCTTCGATGTCCATGGCTCCGCGTGTGGCCACATGGGCCAGGCGCTCGCGCATCTGCGCCGGACACGAGTGGGCGTTGGGACAGCGGATGTCCTTGTCCCCCTCCTTCTCCGGGCGCAGCTTCGTGCCGCAGTCCGGGCAGTGCGTGGGCATGACGAACGCGCGCTCATCTCCCGTGCGGGCCTCGCGCACCGGGCCCAGGACCTCCGGGATGACGTCACCGGCCTTGCGCAGGAGCACGGTGTCGCCGATGAGCACGCCCTTGCGCTCGACCTCGAAGGCGTTGTGCAGCGTGGCCATCTCGACGGTGGAACCTGCCACGCGCACCGGCTCCATCACCGCGAAGGGAGTGACCCGCCCGGTGCGTCCGACATTGACCTGGATGTCGAGCAGCCGGGTGCGCACGACCTCGGGCGGGTACTTGAAGGCGATCGCCCAGCGCGGTGCGCGCGAGGTCTCCCCCAGCACGACCTGGTCGGCCAGGGAGTCGACCTTGACGACGACACCGTCGATCTCGTGCTCGATCTCGTGCCGGTGCTCGCCGAAGTGCGCGATGTAGGCCGTGACCTCGGCCTCGGTGGCGTGCACGCGGGCGTGGGAGCTCACCGGAAGGCCGAGTGACGCGAGCACCTCGTAACCCTGGCTCTGGCGCTCCAGCACGATGCCGTCGACCGCACCGATGCCGTGCACGGTCAGGCGCAGGGCGGCCATGCGGGCGAGCGCTCGGTCGAGGTCGGCCTGCAGCCGGGCCACACGCGCGGCACCACGCTCTCCGGAGGCGTCCGCGCGGGCCCCCGCGAGCTCCTCCTGGCGTCGATCGATGCGCTGGCGCAGCGAGCCTGCCGCCGTATTACGCGGGTTCGCGAACACCGGCAGGCCCAGGTCGATCTGCTCGGCGTTGATGCGCTCGAACTCCGCCACCGGGATGTAGACCTCGCCGCGCACCTCCAGGAGCGAGGGCACCGAGATTCCCGCGGCAGGCGTGAGCACCCGTGGGATCGCCGCGATGAACTGCGCGTTGTAGGTGACGTCCTCCCCCACGCGTCCGTCACCGCGCGTGGCGACCGACGCAAGACTGCCGTCGCGATAGACGAGGTCGACCGCCAGACCGTCGATCTTCAGTTCGCACAGCAGCGGCGGCAGGGTGCCCAGTCCCTTGACCACGCGGTCCATCCAGGCGCGCAGCTCCTCGTCGTCGAAAGCGTTGTCCAGGGAGTACATGCGCTGCAGGTGCTCGACCGGCTCGAACATCTCCGAGCGCTCCCCTCCCACCGACTGCGTGGGCGATTCCCCGCTGGCCAGCACCGGGTGGGCAGCCTCGAGGTCGACGAGCTCGCGGAACAGGGCGTCGTACTCCGCGTCGGACAGCACAGGCGCATCACGGTCGTAGTAGGCGCCGCGCGCGGCGTTGATGGCGTCGACGAGCTCGGTCCAGCGCTTCTGGGCGCGCGCGGGAACGTCGCTCACCTGTCGCCTCCCGATCCGTCGCGCGCCTGCGCGTGGTCCTCATCCTGACGGACGACCCGACCCACCGCCCGGCACGCCGCCAGTGCCGTGCGCGCCCATGCCGGGTCGGCACCGGCGAGGCCACACGCGGGCGTGATGGCGAAGGCTGACAGCCACGACGGGTCCTCCAGGCCCAGACGGTGCAGGAGATGGCGCAGCGGCGCACTGGCGGCGGAGTCGGCCACCCGGCCCGATCCCGTCGACGGCAGGCATCCGGCGAGCACCCCGAGCCCGGCATCAACGGCGCGGCCGACCTGCTCGTCGAGGGCGCGCCCGGCAACCAGGAGGTCGATGCCGACAAACGCAGCGCCACTGGCGCGAAGGAGGTCAAGGGGGGCGTCGGCGGCGCAGCAGTGCACGCCCACATCGCCATCAAGTGAATCGAGCACCTCGCGCAGCACCCGCTGCGCGTCCAGCTCCCCCACGGCGCGGTAGGTCGACAGGCCGCTGGCCGTGCCGATGCGTCCGGCCAGCACCGCGGGCAGGGCCGGCTCGTCGACCTGGACAACGACCGTGGCCGCGGGCACGCGATGGCGCACGTCATGCGCATGCATGCGCACCGCCTCGGCGAGCGCTTGGGCGAGATCGCGCACGGCACCCTCGTCGCGCAGCATCCGCTCACCGCCGGCGAGCTCGACACTGGCGGCAAAGGTCCACGGTCCGCACACCTGCACCTTCAGCGGGCCGGCGTACCCCTGCGTGGACTCCTCCAGCGCGTCGAGGTCCTCGGCGAGCCAGGACTGCGCCCGGCGCATCTGCCGTCCGGGCGAACCGGCCAGTCGCCAACCGTCCGGGGTGGTCTCCAGCGCGAAGGACGGGTCGACGGCTGCGAGCAGTGCGCCCGTGCGCCCGACCATGTCGGCACCGGGACCGCGCGCAGGGAGCTCGACGACGTGGACGAAGTCAGGGAGTTCTCCGGCGACGATGCGCATGGCCTCGTGTGCCGAGGTACCCGGCATCGAGCCGACCCCGGTGGCCACCGCGGGCGCCCACGGTCGTTTCCGCGCCGATGAGGTGTCGTCGGTCATGCCGCCACGCGTCGACGCGTGCGCGCGATGGTGCCGGCAGCGATGACGACGTCGCCGTCGTACAGCACCAGGCACTGTCCGCGCGCCAAGCCCCGGATGGGAGTCTCGAGGGCAACATCAAGACTGTCGTGGCCCACGGCGGTCACGGTGGCCGGCACCGGGGCCGCATGGGCGCGCACCTGCGCGAGCACCCGGTCACCCACGAGTATCGAGCCGTGGTGCACGACTGCCTCGGCACCGATGGCGTCGACGTCGAGCAGCTCCGGCGGTCCCACGGTGACGGTGCGTGCCGAGATGTCGACGTCGACCACGTAGCGCGGTGATCCACCCGCCACTCCCAGACCGCGGCGCTGCCCGATGGTGAAGGACTGGATGTCGTCCGGATGCGCGAGCGTCACTCCGGTCTGCGCATCGACGATGTCGCCGGCCACGGCGCCCAGGCGCGAGGCGACGAAGCCTGCGGTGTCGCCGTCGGGGATGAAGCAGATGTCATGGCTGTCGGGCTTGCGGGCGACGAGCAGGCCGCGCTCGTGCGCCTCGGTGCGCACGGCGTCCTTGTGCGAGTCACCCAGGGGCAGCAGGGTGCGGGCCACGGCCGCGGGCGGCATGACCGCGAGCACGTAGGACTGGTCCTTGTCGGCGTCCACCGCCCGCGCCAGGCGGGGCGAGCCGCTGAGGCTCTCGATCCGCGCGTAATGGCCGGTGGCCACGGCATCGAAGCCGAGCGCCAGCGCGCGGTCGAGCACGGCCGCGAACTTGATCTCCTGGTTGCAGCGCACGCACGGGTTGGGCGTGCGGCCGGCGCGGTAATCGGCCAGGAACGGCTCGATGACCGCGTGGGCGAACTCCTGCGACAGATCCCATACGTAGAAGGGGATGCCCAGCATGTCGGCGACGCGACGCGCGTCACGGGCGTCGTCGAGGGTGCAGCAGCCGCGGGTGCGTCCGGCGGTTGTCGAGGCTCGCGCCAGGGCCAGGTGCACGCCGACGACCTCGTGTCCGGCATCGACGAGGCGTGCGGCAGCGACCGACGAGTCCACCCCGCCGGACATCGCGGCGATCACGCGCATGGCGGTGTCGCCCCTTCCCCGCCGGTTCGCCTGGCCATCACAGCAGTGCCGGGGAGCCGGCCCGGCGGGCCCGCTCGACCGCACCGGGGAGGGCGGCGACCACGGCATCGACATCGGCGGCCGTACTCGACTCGCCCAGGCTGAAGCGCAGCGATGACCGGGCCGACGCCGTGTCGGCACCCATCGCCAGAAGTACGTGACTGGGTTCGGGGATGCCAGCCGTGCAGGCCGACCCGGTCGAGCAGTCGATACCGGCCGCGTCGAGCAGCATGAGCAGCAGGTCGCCCTCGCAGCCGGGGAAGGTCACGTGGACGTTCCCCGGGAGTCGCTCGAGCTCCCCCACACCCGGATCACCGTTGAGCACGGCATCGGGGACGGCCGAGCGAATGCCGTCGATGAGTGCGGTGCGCAGGGAGAGCAGGTGAGCAGCCCGCTCGCGCTGGCCATTCACCGCGTGCGCGACGGCCACGGCGAATGCCGCCACCGCGGGGGCATCCAGGGTGCCCGAGCGCACCTCGCGCTCCTGACCGCCGCCATGCAGCACCGGGGTGAGCGCGGCAGACGGCTCAACCACGAGTGCGCCAACGCCGAAGGGGCCACCGATCTTGTGGCTGCTGAGAGTGACCGCCGTGGCCCCCAGGGCACCCAGATCCATCGGCACATGACCGAGGGCCTGAACGGCATCGACGTGGAACGGCACCCCCGCCTCGCGGAACAGTCGCGCCAGGTCATCAACCGGCTGCACGGTGCCGACCTCGTTGTTGGCCCACATGACCGTGCCCAGGGCGATGCCGCCCTCGGCCAGGAGCGCTCGCGCCGCTGCGAGGTCGACCCGGCCCAGTCGATCAACGGGGATCCAGGCCGCCTGCGCGCCCTGGTCGCGCACGAGCCACTCGACCGGGTCGAGCACGGCGTGATGCTCGACAGTCGACAGTGCGATGCGGTCGTTGCCCGGCGTGCGCGACCAGTACAGGCCCTTGATCGCCAGGTTGTCGGACTCCGTGCCGCCGGAGGTGAAGATGACCGCACTGGGGCGCGTGCCCAGGAGCGCGGCAATGGCCTCGCGCGACTCCTCGACGACCCGACGGGCCAGACGGCCGGAGGTGTGAAGTGACGACGGGTTACCCACCCGGGCACTGGTCTCCAGCCACGCCTCGCGCGCGGCCGAGATCATCGGAGAGGTGGCCGCGTGATCGAGGTACACCCGATCGACGACGGACGACATGGCCGTCATGGTAGCCGCGCGAGGCGACGACTACCCCTGGCGCTTCTTGATCTCCGCGGTCAACTGGGGAACGACCTGGAACAGGTCACCCACGACCGCGTAGTCAGCGAGCTCCAGGATCGGCGCCTCGGGGTCCTTGTTCACCACGACGATGGTCTTGGACGTCTGCATGCCGGCCCGGTGCTGGATGGCCCCGGAGATGCCGTTGGCGATGTAGAGCTGCGGCGAGACGGTCTTGCCGGTCTGCCCCACCTGGTACTGGTGCGGGTACCAGCCGGCATCGGTGGCGGCACGTGATGCTCCGACCGCCGCGTGCAGCGAGTCGGCGAGCTCCTCGATGACGCCGAAGCCCTCGGCCGAGCCGACGCCGCGTCCACCGGACACGACGATCGATGCCTCGGTGAGCTCGGGGCGTCCGCCGCGCGCGGCCACCGTACGACCGGTGACCTTCGCCTTGGTCGCCGCGGGCGACAGCGCCACCGACACGTCGGACCGCGTGGCCGCACCGGCAGCGGCTACCGCGGGCACGCTGTTGGGGCGCACGGTGATGATCGGGGTGCCGTGGGTCACCTTGGAGTGCACGACGGTCGACCCACCGAAGACGCTTTGCGTGGCGACACCGTCAGCGTTCACCTCGACCGCATCGGTGATGACACCGGAGTCGGTGCGCACGGCCAGGCGGCCGGCGACCTCCTTGCCCTCGGCGGTGGACGCCACGAGCACGGCCGCCGGCGCCGCGGACGCGACGAGCTGCGCGAGCACCTCGGCCTTGGGGGCCACGGGGTGGTCAAGGAGCGCGGCGTCGCCGGCGACGTAGACCTTCTGCGCGCCGAACTCGGCGAGTGCGGCCGACGCCGCATCGTCGTAGCCGGGGCCGACCCACACCGCCGCGGGCTCCCCCAACGTGCGGGCGAGCGTGAGCAGCTCGCCGGTGACCTTCTTGACTCCGCCGTCCGCCTGCTCGACCAGGACGAGGACCTCAGCCATGTCGTGTTCCTTCAGCTCGCGTAGGGATGCGTCGATGGTGGTGACTAGATGAACTTCTGGTCGGCCAGGAAGGTGGCGATCTTCACGCCACCGTCGCCCTCGTCGGTGGTGAC
>CAYFLO010000022.1:0-11963 GCA_964343995.1 uncultured Bifidobacteriaceae bacterium | reverse complement strand
GTGCCACCCCAGTCCACGCCAATGAGCACGTGCGGCTCCGGCATGTGCTGGCCTTTCGTCGAAGGCGTTCGGGTGATCGATCAGTGCAGGCGCGCCTACGATAACGGCGTGCCGTCCTTGAGCCCCGATGCGGGCGTTTCGGCCACGCAGCTGCGGCTCCTCGCGCGCGTGGCGCGGCTGTATCACGAGCACGGACTCACCCAGCAGGCGATCGCCGCGCAGCTGGGGCTCTCGCAGGCTCGGGTGTCGCGTCTGCTGAAGGAGGCGGTCGAGCGCGGCATCGTCCGCTCCGTCGTCGTTCTGCCTCCGGGCGTGCACACCGAGTTGGAGGAAGCCCTCGTCGCGGCCTACGGGCTGGCCGACGCCGTGGTCGTCGACACCGACGGAAGCGCTGACGTGAATCGGGCGCTGGGCCACGCGGCCGCGTCGTATCTGGAGGTCTCGCTCGTGGGTGCCGACGTCGTGGGCATCTCGTCGTGGAGCGGCGCGCTCGTTGCCGCGGTCGAGGCGATGCGTCCACGGGCACAGCGCAGTGCCCGCACCGTCGTGCAGATGTTCGGGGGTGTCGGCGATCCGGCGGTGCAGGTGCAGGCCACGCGGCTCGCTGGGCGTCTGGCCGAGATTCTGCGCGCCGATCCGCTGTACATGCCGGCCCCCGCGATCGTCGGCACGGCCTCCACGCGCGCAGCGGTGCTCGCCGATCCTGCCGTTGCCCCCGTGGTCGCGGCGTGGGAGCGCATGTCGGTGTGCCTGGTGGGGATCGGGGCCCTGGAGCCCTCTCCGCTGCTGCGCAGCAGTGGCAACGTGATCGAGAAGGCCGACACCGCCGCGCTGCGTCAAGCGGGTGCCGTGGGCGATATCTGTCTGCGGTATTTCGATCAGGCCGGTGCCAGTGTCGCCAGTCCGGTCGACGATCGACTCACCGGTATGACGGCGGACGCCATCCGGGCGGTGCCGCGCCGCATCGCCGTGGCCGGAGGGGAGGGCAAGGTCGCCGCGATCCGTGGCGCCCTGCGCGGTGGCTGGGTGAGTTCACTTGTCACCGATGCCGCCACGGCGCAGACCCTCGTGTCGGCTTGACCCTCACAGGGGCCTGAGGAAAGAATGAAGCACGCTATTCACATATGAATGGATATTCAATGACTCAGGCGACGGACCGGGGCGCACCGCCCTTCAGCACCGATGACGACCTGCGGGCGTTCGCGCGCGACATCCGGGTGGGCGCGCTGGAGACCATCGTGGGGGCCGGACTGGGTCATGTGGGTGGCGACTTCTCCGTCGCCGACGTCCTGGCAGTCCTGTATGGATCAGTGCTGCGCGTCGACCCGGCTGATCCGCAGTGGCCCGACCGCGACCGCTTCATCATGAGCAAGGGACATGCGGCCGCCTCCCTATACACGGCCCTTGCCCTGCGCGGATTCTTCCCGCGCGCGGAGTTGGCGACGTTCGCCGGTCCGGACTCGCGCCTGGGTGGCCACCCCAACCGTCGCAAGACGCCCGGGGTCGAGACCAACACCGGGCCGCTGGGCCACGGCCTTCCGGTCGCGGCCGGCATGGCCCTGGGTGCAGCCCTGCGCGGAGCGCCGTGGCAGACCTACGTCATCGTCGGCGACGGCGAGATGCAGGAGGGGTCCAACTGGGAGGCCATCATGTTCGCCGCGCACCAGCGACTGGCCGACCTCACCCTCATCGTCGACCGCAATCGCCTGCAGCAGGGCGCCGGCACCGAGGACACCAACGCTCTGGATCCCCTGGACGAGAAGCTGCGGGCGTTCGGCTGGGACACCGTGGTCATTGACGGCCACGACATCGCCGCCATCCGCGCGGCCCTGGGCGCCCCGCGCGACGCCCGCCCGCGGGCGATCGTCGCGGAGTCGATCAAGGGCCGGGGCGTGTCGTTCATGGAGGGCCTGGCCGCGTGGCACCACAAGGTGCCCTCGGCCGAGCAGGTCACCGCGGCGATCGCCGAGCTGACGGGAGCCGCGTCGTGAGCACCTATGACTGCCGGGTGGCGTTCGCCGACACCCTTATCGCGCTGGCGCAGGACGACGACCGCATCATCGCGGTCTGCAACGACTCGGTGGGCTCCAGCAACCTCGGCGGATTCCGCGAGCGCTTTCCAGACCGGCTGGTCAACGTGGGCATCGCCGAGCAGAACATGATCGGCGTGGCCGCGGGGCTTGCCAACGCCGGCTTCATCCCGTTCGTGTCGGCGGCGTCGCCTTTTCTCACCGGCCGGGGACTGGAGCAGATCAAGGCCGACATCGTCTACAGCGATGCCAATGTCAAACTGTGCGGGCAGAGCCCCGGTGTCTCGTACGGCGAGCTCGGTCCCACCCACCATTCGATCGAGGACATCGCCTGGATGCGGGCGCTCGACGCTCTGCCGATCATCGTGCCGGCCGATCCGGAGCAGACTGCTCAGGCGGTGCGCTGGGCGGCGGCCACCACCGGTCCGGTCTTCATGCGCATCGGCCGTCACAAGGTGCCCGACGTGTCGCAGGGACGCACGCCCGCCTTCACTCCCGGCCGCGCCGATGTGCTGCGTGACGGTGACGACGTCGCCCTCATCGCCAGCGGCACCATGGTCACCGTCGCACTGGCCGCCGCCGATCAGCTTGCGCAGGCCGGCGTGAGCGCTCGCGTGCTCAATATGTCGTCAATCGTGCCGCTGGACCGCGAGGCCGTGCTCGCCTGCGCGCGACAGACCCGCGGCATCGTCACCGTCGAAGAATCGGTGCCTCGCGGCGGCCTTGGGGGAGCGGTCGCCGAGCTCGTCGCACAGGAGCACCCGGTGCGCATGCGCATGGTCGGCACGCACGAGTTCGCCGTCACCGGCGATGTCGCCTATCTCTTCGACCGTTTCGGCCTCACCCCCGACGCGGTGGCCCTGGCGGCGCGCGACCTAGTGGCGCAGGGGTGAGCGAGCCGCTCGTCCTGGCGATCGACCAGGGCACGAGCTCGACCAAGGCCCTCCTCGTCGATCGGGCCGGATCGATCCTGGCCCGCGGATCAGCTCCGCTGGAGCAGCAGGCGCCTCGGGCCGGGTGGGTGGAACACCGTGCCGACGATGTGATGCGCAGTGTGGTCGACGCGGTCGCCGACGTGCGCGCGCGAGGCGCAGACGGACCGATCGCGTGCATCGGACTGGCCAACCAGCGCGAGTCGCTCCTTGTGTGGGACCGCCGCACCGGCGCGGCGGTGTCACCGCTGATCAGCTGGCAGGATCGTCGCACGATCGACCGCTGCGCCGAGCTCACCGAGCAGGGCCACGCACCGCTCGTGCAGCAGGTGAGCGGGCTGCCGCTGGACCCGATGTTCTCCGCAGTGAAGGCCGCGTGGCTGCTCGACACCTACGACCCGGACCGGTCGCATGCGGATGCGTTGTGCCTGGGCACCGTCGACTCCAACGCCTCGCGCACCTCGCTGGTCGACCTCGCCACCGGCCAGTGGAGCCCGGACCTGCTGGAGATCTTCGGCATCCCCGCGAGCGTGCTGCCCACCATCGTGGATTCCGTCGGTCCCATCGGCAGGGGAGTGCGCGGGCTGGCCGGCCTGGAGGGGGTGCCCGTCACCGGTGTCCTGGGCGACTCCCATGCCGCGCTGTTCGCCCATGCGGGCTGGCGACCGGGACTCGTGAAGGCCACCTACGGCACCGGCAGCAGCGTCATGGGTCTGGCCGATTCCCGAGGCTCTGCCGACTCCGCCGCGGGCAATGGCCTGTGCCGCACGATTGCGTGGCGGTTGCCGGGGCAGCGTCCGGCCATTGCCTGGGAGGCGAACATCCTGTCCGCGGGTTCCACGCTCACCTGGCTTGCCGGTGTGCTGGGTCTCGATGTCGCCGCGCTCGTCGCCGAGGCGAGCCCCACGAGCGGCGAGGTCAGTGTTGTCCCGGCCTTCAATGGCCTGGGGGCGCCGTGGTGGGACCCGTCCGCTCAGGCGGTCATCACCGGCATGTCACTGGCGTCCACACGTGGCGATCTCGCCCGCGGCGCCCTCGACAGCGTCATCTGCCAGGTGGCCGATGTGGTTGTGGCCATGACGGCGGCGGGGGTGCAGCCGGCCTCTCTGGTCACCGACGGAGGGATGACGGCCAACACCGACCTCATGCAGCGCCAGGCCGACCTGTGCGGGGTGCGGGTCGAGGTCTCCGCCACCGCCGAGCTGTCCGCGCTCGGGGCGGCCGACGCCGCGGCCCTGGGTGCCGGTCTGGTGAGTCAGGATGATCTCCAGTCCCGCCCCCGCGGGTACGTCACACTCGACCCGGCACCGCACTCCGCGCCCGCCGCGGAGCAGTTGCGCGCCACCTGGGCACGCGCCCTGCAGATCAGCCGCACCGCATCGACTCGAGCTTGACCCGTCCGCACCACGCACCCTCACCGAAGGCAGGTAGTCATGGCAGCGCAGCAGCCCCTGGAGTTCGGCACCGGCATCTGGGCGTTCGGCCAGTTCGTCGATCGCTACGCCGGCGACGGCTACGGACCGGCGCGCACGACCGTGGAGATGCTCGACTCCGCCGCGCAGGTGCCCGGGCTCACCTATCTGGACATCAACGTCCCCTTCGCCACGGCCGAGCTGTCGGCCGCGCAGGTGCGCACACTGCTCGACGACCGCGGGCTGAAGTGCCGCGCCACGACCCCGCATATCTACATGCGCGAATACGCCCGGGGGTCCTTCACCAATCCGTCGCGTGACCTGCGCGAGCGCACCCGGCGGCGCGTGGAGGAGGCGATCGAGGCGGCCGCAGTGCTCGATGCCGGATACGTGAAGTTCTGGCCCGGTCAGGACGGCTACGACTTCCCCGGTCAGGTCAACTACGAGCAGATCTGGCGCTACACGATCGACGGGATTCGTGAGATCTGTGCCGCACACCCCGATGTGCAGTTCGCGATCGAGTACAAGCCCAAGGAGCCACGCGTGCGCATGACGCTGGCCAACGCACCCAAGACGCTCCTGGCGATCCAGGAGACCGGTGTCGACAACCTCGGCATCGTCATGGACTTCGGTCACTCGCTCATGGCGGGGGAGTCGCCGACGGAGTCGCTGCTGATGATCCACCGCTACGGCAAGTTGGTGTCCGCCGAGCTCAACGACAACTGGCGTGACTGGGACGACGACCTTCCGGTCGCCAGCGTGCACCTGTTCGAGACAATGGAGTACCTGCTGGCCCTGCGCGACATCGGCTGGAGTGATCCGGTGCTGCTCGACCAGTTCCCGTTCCGCGAGGACCCCGTCAAGGCCGTTGCGCGCAGTATCGAGACCATCGAGATGCTCGACGAGGCCTGCGGCCGCGTCGACCGCGCCGAGCTTGCCGCTGCCCAGGATGCGCAGGACGCTCTGGGTGTCCAGCGCATCTACTGGAACGCGCTGCTGGGCACGAAGCGCTTCGCCACGTAGCCACTAGCCTTGCGGGCGTGGTCCTGCAGATCTCGCCGAGCATCCTCAACGCCGACCTGGCCGACATCGCCGGCCAGGTGCGCCTGCTCGGCGATGCCCCCGACTGGGTGCACCTGGATGTCATGGACAACCACTTCGTGCCCAACCTCACCTTCGGGCTCCCCGTCGTGGAATGCGTGCTGAAGCAGATCGCCCTGCCCGCCGATGTGCACCTGATGATCGACGACCCCGACCGCTGGGCGCCCGGATATGCCGAGGCGGGGGCTGGCAGCGTCACCTTCCATGTCGAGGCGGCACGCCACCCGTTGCAGGTCGCTCGCGACATCCGCTCCGCGGGGGCGCGTGCTGGGATCGCCCTGAAGCCCGGCACGCCCATCGATGCCGTGCGCGACGCGCTGCCGTCCGTCGACATGATCCTGGTGATGACCGTCGAGCCCGGCTTCGGCGGTCAGGCGTTCATGACCGACATGCTGCCCAAGGTCCAGGCCGCCCGGGCCCTGGCCGACGCCAGCGATGCCGACATCTGGGTGCAGGTCGACGGCGGTGTCGACGAGCGCACCATCACGCAGTGCGCCGAGGCCGGTGCCGACATCTTCGTCGCCGGTTCGGCGGTCTATCGGGCGAGCGATCCGGCCCAGGCGGTGCGCGACCTGCGCGCTCTGGCGCAGGCGGCGGTGTGACCGACGCGCACGCGCTCGCGTCGCCCTGGCAGGAGGCCATGGACGAGGCGCTCGCGCTGGCCGCGCAGGGTCCGCGCGGCGTCAACCCGCAGGTCGGCTGCGTGATCGTGTCAGACGACGGAGCCGTCATCGCCCGCGGCCATCACCGCGGCGCCGGCACCGCCCACGCCGAGATCGACGCCCTGGCCCAGGCCGGTGCGGAGGCGCGAGGAGCCACCGCCGTCGTCACCCTGGAGCCGTGCCGGCACACCGGCCGCACGGGTCCGTGCACCTCGGCACTGATCGACGCCGGAATCACGCGCGTGGTCTACGCCGTCGACGACCCAACGGCACCGGCAGCCGGCGGCGCGCAGGTCCTGCGTGACGCCGGGCTCGAGGTGATCGATGGGGTGCGCCGCGCACAGGGTGAGCACCTGCTGCGCGGGTGGCTGTCGGTGCAGCGCGCGGGTCGTCCTCATGTCACCTTGAAGTGCGGGATGTCGCTGGACGGTCGCGTGGCTGATGCGTCCGGCGGTCCCACTGCCCTCACCGGTGCGCAAGCCCGAGCCCACGCCCACGCGGTGCGCGCCGAGGTCGACGCCATCGTGGTCGGCACCGGCACCGCCCTCATCGACGACCCGTCGCTCACGGCTCGACGCCCCGACGGATCGCTCTTCCCGCACCAACCGCTTCGCGTTGTGGTCGGCACGCGAACCCTGCCCGCCACGGCCCGGGTGCTCGACGACGCGGCACCGTCCCTGCTGGTCACCGACCACGACCCGGCCGTGCTGGTCGCCTCGCTCCTGGCGCGCGGGGTGCAGACGGTCGTCGTCGAGGGCGGCCCCACGCTGGCCGCCGCGATGCTGGAGGCCGACCTCATTGACGCGGTGGCCTGGTACGTCGCGCCTGTCGTTCTGGGCGCCGGCCCGCTCGCGCTACCGACCCTGGGCGGCCACCGAGAGCTGAACGTCACGGCAGTGTCCATACTGGGGACCGACGTCCTCATCGAGGGGACGCTCATGGCACGCGGCTCGCGCCCCCAGCGGTAGCGGACGCGAAGGGGAGGTCCGGTGTTCACCGGGATCGTCGAGGAGACCGGGCGGGTGCGCCAGGTCGACACACGCGCCGACTCCAGCGTGCTGGTGATCGAGGCTCATGACGTGCTCCAGGGCACCGTCCCCGGTGACTCGATCTGCGTCAATGGCGTGTGCCTCACCGTGGTCGACCTCCTGCCCGATGCCTTCACCGCCGACGTCATGGCCGAGACCCTGACGCGCTCGTCCCTGGACCGCGCCGTCGCCGGCGCCCGCGTCAACCTCGAACGGGCCGCCCGCATGGATTCGCGCATCGGCGGCCACCTGGTCCAGGGGCACGTCGATGCCACCGGCGAGGTGCTGGCGGTCGATCCGGGTCAGGACTGGACGCTCATGCGCTTCTCCCTGCCCGACGGGCTGGCCCGCTACGTGGTGGAGAAGGGCTCCATCGCCGTCGACGGCGTGTCCCTCACCGTCGTCGATGTCGACGACGACTCGTTCCGCGTCTCGCTCATCCCCACGACGCTCGAGCACACCACCCTGGGCACCCGTACAGTGGGGGACCGCGTCAACCTCGAGGTCGACGCCATCGCCAAGCACGTCGAGCGACTTCTGGAGTGGAGGCTTCGATGATCCCCGCGGATGAGCTGTTCTCCGGCGAGGAGCCCGCCACTTCTCCCGTGGCCGTCGCCTGGACGCCGGCCGCCCGCGCCGAAGGGGTGCTCCTGGACACCGTCGAGGACGCCGTCGAGGCGATGCGCCAGGGCAGGGCGATCATCGTGGTCGACGACGAGGATCGCGAGAACGAGGGCGACCTCATCTTCGCCGGCTCCAAGGCCACCGCCGAACTCGCGACCTTCATGATCCGCTACACCTCCGGCTACATCTGCGTGGGCGTCGACGGCCCGATCCTGGATCGCCTCAATCTGCCGCCCATGACGGCCGTCAACGAGGATCGCAAGGGAACGGCGTACTCCGTCTCCGTCGATGCTCGCGATGTTGCCGGCACCGGCATCTCCGCGGAGGATCGCGCGCACACCATCCGGGTGCTGGCCGACACCGCCACCGAGCCGTGGGAACTCACCCGGCCGGGGCACGTCATGCCGCTGCGCGCCGTGCGCGGTGGCGTGCTGCGTCGTGCCGGCCACACCGAGGCCGCTGTCGATCTGGCGCGCATGGCCGGGCTCGCACCCGTGGGTGCCCTGTGCGAGATGGTCAACGATGACGGCACCATGATGCGGGCGCCGCAGTGCCGGGCTTTCGCCGACGAGCACGGTCTGGTGATGATCTCCATCGCCGATCTCATCCGATACCGCCGCCGCACCGAGCGCCAGATCTCCCTGGTGGCGCGCGCATCACTGCCCACTGACTTCGGCGATTTCGTGGCCTACGGATTCCGCGACGAGCTCGACGGATCCGAGCATGTGGCGCTGGTGGCCGGCGACATCGGCGACGGCACCGATGTGCTCGTGCGCGTGCACTCCGAATGCCTCACCGGCGACGTCTTCGGCTCCCTTCGGTGCGACTGCGGACCCCAGCTGCATGCGGCACTCGCCCGCATCGCTCAGGAGGGCCGCGGCATCGTCTTGTACATGGGCGGCCACGAGGGTCGCGGGATCGGCCTGCTGCACAAACTGCGCGCCTACGCCCTTCAGGAGCAAGGCCTGGACACCGTTGATGCCAATGTCGAGCTCGGCCTGCCGGCCGACGCCCGCGACTACGGCACCGGTGCGCAGATCCTCGCCGACCTCGGCGTGCACACGATGCGCCTGCTCACCAACAACCCCGCCAAGCGCGCCGGTCTGGAGGGCTACGGCCTGGCCATCGTCGAGCGCGTCCCGCTGGAGGTCACGCCCAACGACCACAACCGCGCCTATCTGGCCACCAAGGCCGCGCGCATGGGCCACGAGCTCACCGGTCACGCGCCCTCCGGTGGCGGTCGCCCATGAGCGGTGCGGGCGCGGCCCAGCACGAGGTGCATGCGCATGGCATGCGGGTCGCCATCGTTGCGGCGTCCTGGCATGCGGAAGTCATGGACGGGCTGATCGCTGGTGCGCAGCGGGCCTGTGAGCGCGCTGGCGCCGAGGCCACGCTCCTGCGTGTACCCGGATCCTTCGAGCTCCCCGTCGTTGCCCTCGCCTGTGCGCGCGAGGGATTCGACGCGGTCGTTGCGCTGGGGGTCATTGTGCGTGGGGGCACGCCGCACTTCGACTACGTGTGCGACGCGGCCACTCAGGGACTCACCCGGGTGAGCCTCGACACGGGCGTTCCCGTGGGCTTCGGCGTGCTCACGTGCGACACCGAGGAGCAGGCGCGTGCGCGTGCCGGACTGCCCGGTTCCGTGGAGGACAAGGGAGCCGAGAGCGCCGATGCGGCCATGGCCACCGCGCTGGTGATTGCGCAAGGGCGCCACCGGTAGGGTGCGCGAGTGAAGACGTTCGACTCGCTGTACGCCGAGCTGGTGCAGAAGGTCCAGCACGAGGATGCCGATTCAGGCACCTACCGCATCGTCAGCGCCGGGGTGCATGCGTGCGGCAAGAAGGTCGTCGAGGAGGCCGCTGAGGCCTGGATGGCCGCCGAGCACGAGGGTCACGACCGAGCCGCCGACGAGATCGCCCAGCTTCTCTACACCGTCCAGTGCCTCATGCTCGCGTCCGACGTGACCATCGACGACGTCTACCGGCGGCTGTAGATGCTGCGCGTCGCCCTGCCCAACAAGGGTCAGCTCGCCGATCCCGCGCGCGAGATGCTCCAGGAGGCCGGCTACCTGCGTTCGGCAACACTGCGCGAACTGGTGATCCAGGATCCTGACAACGACGTGGAGTTCTTCTTCCTGCGTCCGCGCGACATCGCGATCTACGTGGGAGCCGGCACCCTCGACCTCGGCATCACCGGCCGCGACATGCTCCTGGACTCCGGTGCACCGGCCGACGAGATCCTCGCGCTGGGCTTCGCCCCGTCGACCTTCCGCCTGGCGGCGCCCGTCGGAACCGCGAGCACAGTGGCCGATCTCGCTGGGCGCCGTATCGCCACGTCCTATGCCGGCGTGCTGAGTGCCTACCTGCAGCGGCACGCGATCGCCGCGTCCGTCGTCGAGCTTGACGGAGCCGTGGAGAACGCGGTGGCCCTCGGCGTTGCGGATGCCGTGGCCGACGTCGTCGCCACCGGCACCACGCTGCGCAAGGCCGGCCTGGAGCTCGTGGGGGAGCCGATTCTGCAGTCGGAGGCGCTCGTCGTACGGCGCCGCGAGGCTCCCGCCGACGTGGCCGTCGACACCTTCCTGCGCCGCCTGCACGGCGTCATGGTGGCCCGGTCCTATGTGCTGGTCGACTACGACATCCGCACCGAGCGGCTCGACCAGGCCTGCCAGCTCACCCCCGGCATCGAGTCGCCCACCGTGTCTCCGCTGCACGACCCTGCGTGGTCGGCCGTGCGTGCGATGGTTCCGGCCGTCGACGTGCACCGCATCATGGATGAGCTCTACGACCTGGGCGCCCGTGGCATCCTCGTCACCGACATCCACGCCTGCCGGCTCTAGTCACGCGTCAGGTCACCTGTGCGCCGCGGCGCAGCGGGATGATGGCTAAGAAGCGCAGCAGGCAGGTCGCCGCAAGTGCCACATACAGCGCCAGCCACGAGCCAGTGACGTCCAGCAGCGCTCCGCCCAGGGTCGGGCCGGTTGCGGCGATGCAGTAGGTGACGAAGAACGCCATCGCCGTGAGCCGAGCCGACGCTCCCGGGTCGGCTGCCGAACTGGCCAGGAGCGTGAGGATGCAGGCGAATCCCGCGCCGATGCCCAGGCCGAAGGTGATGACGAACGGCCAGGTGAGGAAGCCCGGCGCAATCCCCATCGCGGTGAGGCCGACGATCTCCATGCCCACCGTCACGGCCAGAAGCCATCGCGGATCGCGCATGCGCTGCGCCAGTGGCGGCGCGATGAGCGCCGCGACGATCTCCGCCACGGTGATGAGGGCCAGCAGCGTGCCGCCCTCGGCCTTGGTCCAGCCGCGTTGCTCGTACGACTGCGGCAGCCAGGCCAGCAGCGTGTAGAACACGATCGAGTTGAGCACGAGATAGGCGGTGATGCCCCAGGCCACGGGGCTGCGCCAGGGCAGGTCGCGCAGTCGTGCCGTGTGCTCGGCGCGGACGGTGGATGTGTCCGGTGCGTGTCGTCCACGCAGTTGCACCCACCACCACGCCGCGAGACCGACCAGTGCCGGCACGATCCAGAACGCGAGGGCCCGCTGCCAGGTGCCGACCACGTCGATGAGGGGGATGGTGAGCGCGCTTCCGACCGCGGCACCACAGAGCATGGCGGCGGTCCACAGCCCCGTGGCCAGTCCGGCCTGGTCGGGGGTCTCCTCGCGCACGACGCTGGGCACCAGGCCGCCGGCGATGGCGATGCCGATCCCGGACAGCAGGACCGAGACGAGCAGGACGGCTCCGTGATCCGCCCACAGGCGAAGGGCCAGGGCCAGCGCGATGAGCCCGAGCCCCACGGCCACGGCCTGTTCGCGTCCCATCCGGCGGCCGATCCCCGGGACCGCGAGGGCGAAGACGCCCATCGCGACCACGGGCAAGGCGGTGAGGTTGCCCAGGCCCGTATGCGACCAGTGCAGGGACTCCTCGATGTCGTCCAGGACGACCGGCAGGCTGGTGAGGACGATGCGCAGGTTGAACGCGACGAGCATGAGCGACACCAGGATCGCGCTCCTGCGCGCGATCGCCGGGGCCACCTGCCCATCATGCCGCCCCTACCCTGAGCGAATGGTCGACCTCGCCCGCCCGGCGCACCCCGATGACGACGGATCCGCGGATCCGGACGTGCGCCGGGCGGGCGAGGTCGACCATTCGCTCAGGGTAGGGGCGGCAT
>CAYFLO010000021.1:2885-12144 GCA_964343995.1 uncultured Bifidobacteriaceae bacterium | reverse complement strand
CCCCCGGTGGGACTCGAACCCACACTGTGCCGGGTTTAAGCCGGGTGTCTCTGCCGATTGGACTACAGGGGCGTGGTGGCAGCGGTCAGGCCGCTAAGCCGATCGCGTCACGCACCCGGGTCATCACGTCATCCAGCATGCCCTGAGTGAGCCGTCCTGTGAAGGTGTTCTGCTGACTGGGGTGGTACGACGCCAGCAGGAGCACCTCGCGCCCGGCCGGGGTTCGGGCCGTACCGCTGGCGCCGTGGCCGAAGGCCACCCGCGGCACCGTCCAGTCGCGGGCAGTGAGCGCGCGGGTGAGGGCCGTCCAGGCCAGGCCACCCAGGGCCAGCGCCACCCGGACGGCCGGCGCCACGAGGTCGACCTCATCGTGCAGCCAGGCAGAGCACTCGTGCTGCTCGTGCGTGGTCGGCTTGTTCGCCGGGGGCGCGCAGTGCACGGCGGCGGTGATGCGCACGCCCGTGAGGCGTTGGCCGTCATCGCGTGAGGTTGACGTGGGCAGGGCCGCGAGCCCGGTCGCATGCAGCGAGCGGTACAGCCAGTCGCCGCTGCGATCGCCGGTGAACATGCGGCCCGTACGGTTGGCGCCGTGGGCGCCGGGTGCCAGGCCGACGATCCACGCGCGCGGACGCGAATCGCCGAAGCCCGGCACCGGGCCGCCCCAGTAGTCGTCGTTCGCATACGCGGCGCGCTTGTCGCGGGCCACCTGCGCACACCAGTCGATCAGGCGCGGGCAGCGTCGGCAGGCGACGATGGCCTCGTCGAGCTGCGCCAGGGTGCGCGGTGCAGTGCTCGCGCTCATCCCTCGCACGTGCGCAGGAACGAGACCGTGCGGTCCCACGCCAGCGTGGCGTTGGTGGCCTGGTAGACCTCGGGTCGCGCGTCGTTGAAGAAGGCGTGCTCGCTGTTCGGATAGTCGTCGCACACCTTGACCGCACCGCCTGCTGCTGCGATGGCGTCGGCGTACTCCGCGATGCGCGGTCCGGCCCAGTCCTCGTCCGAGAGGGCCTTGTGGACGAGCGCCGCCTTGCCGCGGTAGGCCGCCCAGTCCGGCGCGTAGTCCGGCCACGGCATCGCCGGGTAGAAGGCGACCGTGCAGCAGATGTCGGTCGACACCGTGGGCGCCAGCAGCGCGAGCCCGCCGCCCATGCAGAACCCGACCACGCCCACCGAGTCGCCGTCGACCGCCTCGTGCGCGACGAGCCACGACGCCGCCTGCGCGAGGTCGTTGGCGGTGCGGGCGATGTCCAGGCCGAGCATGAGCTTCTGCGCCTCGTCGGGCTCGGTGGTCTCGGCGCCGCGGTAGTGGTCGACGGCCAGGGCGACGAAGCCCTCATCGGCCAGACGCTGCACCACGTGCTGGATGTGCGGCACCAGGCCCCACCACTCCTGGATGACGATGACGGCGGGGCCGTGACCGGTGGCGGGCAGCGCGAGGATGCCGGGCACCTGCTCGCCGCTGATGGGGATCTCGACGTTGCGCATGGATGTCATCCTGCCAGCACGCGGGCACCCCCACCGGGGCGCACCGGCCAGATCCGCGGGGCCGCGAAGCCAGCCTCGCTGAAGGCACCCATGACAGCCGTGGTCACCCGCGCGACGTAGGCCTCGGGCACGAGCGCGATCGCCGACCCGCCGAATCCCCCGCCGGTCATGCGCGCGCCCAGGGCTCCGGCCGCCATCGCCGCATCGACCGCGGTGTCGAGCTCGACGCAGCTGACCGCGAAGTCGTCGCGCAGCGAGGCGTGCGAGGCGCACATGAGCGCTCCGAGTGCGCCGGCATCGCCCCGGGCGAGTGCATCGGCGGCCACGGGCACGCGCGCGATCTCGCTGACCACATGGCGGGAGCGAGTGAGGAGCTCATCGGCATCGGGCTGCCCGAGCAGAGCGTTGAGTGCAGTGACGTCGACGACCCCACGAAGGGACCGCACGCCCAGCAGGGCCGCTGCCCGCTCGCAGGCCGCACGACGCTGGGCATACCCGCCGTCGACGAGGGCGTGGTGCACGCCGGTGTCGATGACCAGGAGCGCGGTGCCCGGCAGGGCGTACCGCACCGGCGTGACCGTGTCGTCGCGCACGTCAAACATCAGCGCGTGGCCGACGACTGCGAGGGTCGAGGCCACCTGGTCCATCGCTCCGGTCGGCACGCCGACGAAGGCGTTCTCGGCACGCTGGGCGCAGCGGGCGAGATCGCGCGGCGCCAGGCCGAGCAGCAGCAGGGCATTGACGGCTGTCGCCACCGAGCAGGTGAGCGCCGCAGATGACGACAGCCCCGCGCCTGATGGCACGTCGGAATTCACGTGCACCGACAGGCCGGAGCTCGTCGGCGCGGCGCCGTCGAGCACCGCCCACACCGCGCCCGCGGGGTACGCCGCCCAGCCGGTCACCGCTGCGGGCGCAAGGTCGGCCATGGACACCTGGACACTCGCCTTCGTCCGCTGCGCGGAGGTGATGACGAGCAGTCCGTCCGTGCGCGTGCTCACCGTCGCCGTGCAGCCACGCTCGATGGCGATGGGCAGCACGATCCCGTCGTTGTAGTCGACGTGCTCGCCGATGAGGTTGACGCGGCCGGGGGCGAACGTCCGCACCTGCTCGGCAGCCGTCACGCCGACGCCCACGCCGTCCGCAGCGCCGCGGCTGCGTCCTCGGGCACGACGTCGCCGATGAAGGCGCCCATGAGCGACTCCGAACTGGCCAGGTACTTCAGCTTCTGCGCCGCGCGGCGGTTGGAGATCACCCGCAGGAACAGCCGGGCATCGCGCTCCTCGGCGGCGGTGGGATGGGCGGGACGCTGGTACCAGCCGGACATCGTGGGCAGCGGGGTGTCGAACAGGGAGTCCAGCGTGCGCGCGAGGCTCGGCAGAAGGACGGCCAGGCTCGCGCGCTCGGGAGTGGTGAGGTCGGCCAGCGACCCGCGATCGGCCAGCGGATGCACCTGCACCTCGTAGGGCCAGCGCGCCGCGAACGGCACGAACACCACCCAGTGCTCGTCGCGCGCAACCACGCGCGAGCCGTCGGCGACCTCGGCGGCGACGAGATCCGCCAGCAGTCGCTCACCGCGCTCATGCGCCAGCGCGGCCTGCTCGAGTACGCGGGAGAGCGCCGGGGGCACGAACGGGTAGGCGTAGATCTGGCCGTGAGGGTGGTGCAGGGTGACGCCCACCTCGCCCCCGCGATTCTCAAACACAAAGACCGAGCGCACACCGGGCAGCACCGAGAGCTCGCGGGTGCGATCGACCCAGGCATCGATGACCAGCGCCATCGCCTCGGTGTCGAGTGCCCCCAGGGAGCCGTCATGGTCCTGGCAGTACGCGACGACCTCGCATCGACCCAGGGCCGGTGCCATCACGAGCTCGGTGAGGTCGGTGGCGTCGCCCTCCCCCGCACCGGAGAACGACGGGAAGCGGTTCTCGAACACGGCCACGTCGTACTGCGCCTCGGGGATCTCGGTGAGGTGACCGGGCGTGCTCGCACACAGCGGGCACTCGTCGGCCGACGGCAGGAACGTGCGGTCCTGGCGGTGCCCGGCGATGGCGATCCACTCCCCGGTGAGGGCATCGCGACGCAATTGCGCCTGCGCAGGTCGCTGGCCGTGCAGGTCGCGCTCGTCGACCGCCGTGCGCTCCGGTCGCCCGTCGCGGTCGAAATAGACGATGGCGCGCCCATCAGCCAGGTGCCGCTGCGTGCGTCGCATGACGCGAGCCTAGGCGCCGGGCCGCGAGGGTGCGCTCAGGTCTGGATCCACGCGGCGCTCTGCGCGGGCAGGACTGTGCCGTCGGCCGTCGACGTGACGTCAGCGTCGCTGGCAACGAGCACCCAGCCGCGTTCAGGCACGGTCACCGGCGTATCGGCAGTGTTGAGGACGCAGACGAGCCCCTCCCCACGCGTCAGGTGCACGACGCCGGCATCGGCCGTGATCGCAGCGGCGTCGACCTGCAGGCCGGGATGCGCGTGCCGCAGCGCCAGCAGGCGGCGGTAGAGCGCGAGCGTGGAGTGCGGATCTCCCCACTGCGCGTCGACCGTGAGCGTCGCCCAGTCCGTCGGCATCGGCAGCCACGTGTGCGCATCGTCGCCGAACCCGTACGGCGGTCGAAGCCCTGACCATGGCAGGGGCACGCGCGCACCATCGCGCCCCTTGAGCGCCCCCTTCGTGCGGAAGAACATCGGGTCCTGACGCGCGGAGTCCGGCAGGTCCACGTCGGCCAGCCCGAGCTCCTCGCCCTGGAACACGTAGACCGAACCGGGGAGCGCGTGGGTGAGCACCGCGAGGGCGCGAGCGCGACGACGTCCCACGTCACCGCCACCCAGGCGCGTCACCAGCCGTGGGGAATCGTGGTTCGACAGCGCCCACGTGGCCGGCGCACCGACGGGAGCCAGGGTCGCCAGCGTGCGCTGAACGAGATCGACGATCGCGTCGGCTTCGAACGGCACCGCGAGGAAATCGAAGTTGAACGTCTGGTGCAGCGTGTCGGCGGCCACGTAGCGGCCGGCCCGCTCCGGGGGCACGTTGGCCTCGGCCACGGCCATGCGGTCGCCGGCGTAGGTGTCGAGTAGCAGCCGCCACGCCCGGTAGACGTCCATGAGGTCGTCACGGTCCCAGAAGGCGCAGTTCGCCAGTCGATGACGGGCGTCGTCGAGGTTCGGGTCGTCCTGGCCCACCTGAAGGGCGGCGATGAGCTGCTCGATGCCGTCGACATCGGGATAGGTCATGTCCTTGGTGAGCCCGGTGGCCACGTCGACGCGGAAACCGTCGACCCCGCGGTCCAGCCAGAAGGTCAACGTGTCCAGGAAGTCGTCGCGCACGGCGGGGTTCGCCCAGTTGAGATCGGGCTGCGAGGAGTCGAACAGGTGCAGGTACCACTGGCCGGGCCTGCCGTCCGGATCGGTCGTGCGCGTCCACGCTGACCCACCGAACAGGCTCAGCCAGTTGGTCGGTGGCTCGTCACCGAGCGGGCCGCGGCCGTCGCGGAAGTGGAAGTGGGCGCGCTCGGGGGCCGTCGGAGACGCCAGGGCTGCCTGGAACCACGGGTGCTGGTCGCTCATGTGGTTGGGGACGATGTCGACGATCACCCGCAGACCACGCGCATGCGCCTGGTCGATGAGGGCCTGGGCGTCGGCCAGGGTTCCGTAGCGCGGGTCGACATCGCGGGGATTGGCAACGTCGTAGCCGGAGTCCTTCTGCGGCGACGGGTAGAACGGCGACAGCCAGATCGCGTCGACTCCCAGGGCGGCCAGGTAGGGCAGCCCGGCGATGATGCCGGCGAGGTCACCCGTGCCGTCGCCGTTGGCATCACGGAACGAGCGCGGATACACCTGGTAGATCGCCGCGCGACGCCACCACGGGGCACTCACTCCGGCCGCTCCGCGGATCGACGCGGGCCGGTGGACCGACGCACGACCAGATGAGTCGGCAGCTGCACGGCCTCACCCGGCTCGCCGGAGGCCAGCTGCACCAGGACGGCCTCAGCAGCCAGCCGTCCGAGTTCGACGGCGGGCTGCTCGACCGTGGTGAGCTCCAGGTAGTCGGCCATGTCGTGGCCATCGACTCCGATGAGCGAGACATCGGCACCCGGATGCAGGCCGTGGTGCCGCAACGCCTTCATCGCACCGAAGGCCATCTCATCGGACATCGCGAACACCGCGGTGGGCGGCGTGGGCTGGGTGAGCAGAACGGTCATCGCCTGCTCGCCGCCGGTGATGGTGAACGAACCGTAGGCCTCCAGCTGCGGGTCGACGGCGAGGCCGGCCTGCGCCATCGCCTCGCGATAGCCCTGCAGCCGGTCGTAGCCCACGGTGTCGGGCGCGTGGTCGGGCTCGCCGGAGATGATGCCGATGCGCTCGTGTCCCAGGTTGATGAGGTGCTGCGTGGCCGTGCGGCCGGCGACAACGTCATCGATCACGGCGCTGGCGACTCCGGGCAGAGAGGTGCCCACGATCGACGTGGGCAGTTCGAGGGCGAGGATCTCCTGCAGTCGCGGATCCCCCAGCGGAAGGCCGACGACGATGACCGCGTCGACGCGACGACGCAGGCGCGCCGAGAGCATGCTTCCGTCGGTCTCGCTGCAGCCCAGCAGGAGCACGTCCATGGCCGCCTGCTGGAATACGGCCTCGATACCGGAGAGCACAGTGCTGAAGAACCAGCGGGCAATGTCGGGGGTGACGACGGCGACGCTGCCGGTGCGGCCACTGGCGAGGCGCGAGGCACTGGGCGAGATGACGTAGTCGAGCTCGGCGGCCACGCGGGCGACCCGCGCGCGGGTGGCCGGATCGACGTTGGCCAGGCCGCGCAGGGCACGCGACACCGTGGCGGTCGAGACCCCCGCAGCCCGTGCCACGTCCTTGATGCTCGTCGCCACGTCGCCCTCCTGGGCGTCGGACATTACCGAGACGTGCAATCGGTGACATCGAGAGTGGGCCAGAAGGCCCGAATTCAGTCCCTGGCAAGCCTGAAAGCGATGCCATCCAGGAGGTCAGCCTCACTGGCAATGACCGCATCAGCCCCGGCCGCGTGCAGGAGGCGCGACAGCACGGTGGCCCCCGCCCCGATGACCTCGACCCTTCCGGGGTGCATGACCGGCAGGGCCGCCCGTTCGGCGGCCGTCATCGCAAGGAGGCGCGCAGTCACCGCGTCGACGTCGGCCGTGGTGACGACCAGGCCGTGGATGGCGGCGGCGTCGTACTCGGGCAGGTCGTGGGCGAGGGCGGCCACCGTGGTGACCGTGCCCGACAGCCCGACCACGCAGGCCGCCTGCGGCAGCGGTACGACCGACGCGGCGTGGGCCACGGCCGCGTCGATGTCGGCGGTCATCGCGGAGATCTGCTCGGAGGTGGCCGGGTCGGCATGCAGGTGCCGCTCCGCCATGCGCACGCAGCCGATGTCAACGCTCACCGACACCTGCGGCCGGTGGTCGGGGGTGGCCAGGACGAACTCCGTGGATCCCCCGCCGATGTCGACGACGAGCGGAGGCTGCGGCAGGCCGGGGAGCCCGGCGAGCGACCCCAGGCACGACAGCTCGGCCTCCTCCGCGCCGGTGATGACCTCGGGCGCAACTCCGATGCGGGCGCGCACGCCGGTGATGAAGGCCGCGCGGTCGGAGACATCGCGCGAGGCCGATGTGGCCACGAAGCGGATGCGCGACGGGTGCGTGGCACTGATCATCGGCGCGAACTCGTCCAGGGCCGCGAAGAGTCGCTCGAGCGCCGCCGGCGCGAACTCCCCGGTGCGGTCGACCCCCTCCCCCAGCCGCACGATGCGCATCTCGCGCACGACGTCGACGAGACGTCCCGCGTCAGCGTCGACATCGGCGACGAGAAGTCGCACGGCATTGGTGCCGCAGTCGAGCGCGGCGACGCGCATCGTGCTCACGTGCACGGTCCGCTCGCGCCCCAGTCGGGCAGCAGCGCGAGCACACGGTCGCCCAGCGGGTTGACACCCGGACCCGCCGCCAGCGCGTGCGCTGCCAGGACGTGCAGGCACTTCACACGCGAGGGCATGCCACCGGCACTGATCCCGTCGATCTCCGGCACGTCGGCCACGGCCGCCCGCTGCGCGAGGTAGGCCTCATGGGCCGCCTCGTAGGCAGCGGCGAGGTCGGGATCGGTCGCGAGTTCGGCCTCCCACTCACGCATGACTCCCGAGCCCTCCAGGGTGCCGATGAGGCCGGTGACCCGCGGGCAGGTGAGGTAGTACAGCGTGGGGAACGGCGTGCCGTCGGCCAGGCGCGGCCGGGTCATGAGCACGTCGGGCGCCCCGCAGGTGCAGCGGTGAGCGACTCCGACGACGTCGCGCGGCTCGCGGCCCAGCTGCGCGCGCACGCGCGCGAGGTCGTCGGCGTCAGCCGGCGGCGGGAGCGGGGACGGCGGCATCGGGAACAGTCGTCATCGGGGCAGGGGCGGTCGGCGCCGTGGGCAGCGTGATCGACGGCGTCGTTGTCGTCGGGACCGTTGTCGTCGGCGCCGCCGGTGCGTGATCGTCGGCCTGCTGCATCGACGACCACAGCGAGGAGTACCACGGATCCGGCGGAGGCGCGACGGCCTGCGCGGCCGCGACATCGGCGGGCAGACCGAGCGCGACGTAGCCGACCTCGCCGGGGAGGACGAAGTGCAGGCGTGTGCGCGCCTGCGCGGCGATGAACGTGGGGTCGTCCCACTGCGCCCGCTGGCGCTTCAGCTCCTCCACGCGCACCTGCGCCGCCGCCACCTCGTCGCGCAGCGACGCGAGCTGAGCCCGCTGGGTGAACCACGCGCGCACCGGCACCGACAGCGAGATGAGCAGGGTGACGATCACCAGGCCCAGGACGACGGCCCGGCCGGTGACCGCCGGGAGGGCGGCCGCCACGGCCGCGGAGGGACGGGGATCCGGGCGTGGCGACGCCGACGGATCACGGGGAGGCACGGTCCGAATCGTCCCACGGACCCCAGCCGTCACATGCCAGCGAAACGCGGGAACGCCGCACGGCCGGCGTAGCGGCCCGCGTCGTCGAGCTCCTCCTCGATGCGCAGCAGCTGGTTGTACTTGGCCACGCGCTCGGAGCGCGCCGGAGCGCCGGTCTTGATCTGGCCGCAGTCGGTGGCCACGGCGAGGTCGGCGATGGTGGTGTCTTCGGTCTCGCCCGAGCGGTGGCTCATCATGCAGCGGTAGCCGTTGCGCTGGGCCAGGCTGACCGCGTCGAGGGTCTCGGTGAGGGTGCCGATCTGGTTGACCTTGACCAGCAGTGCGTTGGCCGCGCCCTCGGCGATGCCGCGAGCCAGCCGCTCGGGGTTGGTGACGAACAGGTCGTCGCCGACGAGCTGCACGCGATCGCCCACAGCATCGGTGAGGTGCACCCAGCCGGCCCAGTCATCCTCGGCCAACGGGTCCTCGATCGACACGAGCGGGAAGTCGGCGAGGAGCGACTCGTAGTAGCCGGTCATCCACTCCGCCGACCGGGCGCTGCCCTCGAAGGTGTACGCGCCGTTGGCGAAGAACTCCGTGGCGGCAACGTCGAGAGCGAGCGCGATATCGCGGCCGAGGGTGAGGCCGGTGGCCTGCACCGCCGTGCCGATGAGTTCCAGGGCCGCACGGTTGTTGGGCAGTGACGGCGCGAAACCGCCCTCGTCGCCCAGGCCGGTGGCGTAGCCGGACTTCTTCAGCACGCTCTTGAGCGCGTGGTAGACCTCGGCGCCCTGCTGAAGTGCTTCGGCGAAGGTGGCCGCGCCGATCGGCGCGATCATGAACTCCTGGATGTCGACGTTGGAGTCGGCATGCGCACCACCGTTG
>CAYFLO010000021.1:0-2875 GCA_964343995.1 uncultured Bifidobacteriaceae bacterium | reverse complement strand
ACCGGGAGCACGTGGGCGTTGGGGCCACCGACGTAGCGGAACAGCGGCAGGCCGGCACTGAGGGCCGCCGCACGGGCGACCGCCAGCGAGACGCCCAGGATCGCGTTGGCGCCCAGGCGGGCCTTGTTGGGCGTGCCGTCCAGATCGATCATGGCCTGGTCGAGCATGCGCTGATCGGTGGCATCCATGCCGACGACCTCGGGCGCGATGTCGTCCTCGACCGCGGCAACGGCCTCGAGCACACCCTTGCCGCCGTAGCGCGGGCCGCCGTCACGGCGCTCGGAGGCCTCGAACGCACCGGTGGAGGCGCCGGACGGCACCGCCGCGCGGGCCACGGTGTCGTCGTCGAGCAGGACCTCGACCTCGACGGTGGGGTTGCCCCGGGAGTCGAGGATCTCGCGGGCGATGAGGGAATCGATGGCAGCCATGGCCGGAATCCTAGGGGGCCTGCGCGAGGGGTCGGACCGGGCCGCGGTCACACCCCGAGCAGGGTGCGCAGGTGTCGCGGCGCGGGGGATCCGTGCGCGAGCACGATGTCGTGCAGCGCCCGATCGGACCAGTCGGCGTGCATGACGCGGAGGTCGCCGACCAGCTCGCGCACCGCGAGGTAGCCGACGAAGTATGTGGGCAGCTGACCCGCAGTGAGCAGGGCGCGCCGCCACTTGCCCACGGCCTCCCCCTCCTCCTGGAAGCCGCGGTCGCGCATGAGCGCCAGGGCCTGGTCCTCCTGCAGGTCCCCCGCGTGCACGCCGACATCGAGGATCGCGTTGATCGTCATGCGGGCCTGCATCTTCAGCTGCTGAAGACGGATGGCCGCTGCTGCGCCAGCGGTGTCTGACGGCGTGTAGCCACGGTCGATCATGAGTTCCTCGGCATAGACCGCCCAGCCCTCGATGAAGACGCCGCTGCGGCCGAAGCGGCGCACGGGCGTGGGGCTCTGCAAGGACTGCGCATGGGCGAGCTGGAGCACGTGACCGGGCATGGCCTCGTGGATGGCCAGGTCGTGCAGCTGCACGCCGTTGTACTCGCGGTAGAACGACGCGACGCGCTCCGGCGTCCAACCCGCCGGCGTGGGCGCCACCGCCACGAAGGTCGGCACCGTGGCGGTTTCCAGCGGCCCGGGCGCATCGCAGTACGCCACCGCCACGCCGCGATGAATCTCGGGCATCTCGATGACGAGCGTCTCCACGTCGGGCATGCGCACGAGATCGTGCTCGATGACGAACGCGCGGCTGCGATCGACCGCCTGGACCATGAGCGGCAGCACGGTGGCGTCCGTGACCGGGTTCTGGCGGGCCACCTGATCCAGGGCGCGGCGGACGAGATCGTCGGCGGTCGACGGCTCATGAAGGTAATCCGATGCCGCAGCGACGAGCCGCTCGGACACCTCGTCGAGGTGCGCCTGCGCCTGCTCCAACAGGGCGGCCGGCGCCATGGCGTCGTCGAGGCTGTGCCATAACTGCGCGGAGTACAGCGCCTCTCCCAGCCGCGGGCTGCGATGCGCCTCGGGCAGCCGCTCGGTGAGCCATGCGGCGAACTCCTCGACCTCGCCGACGGCGCGGTCGACCAGCGCATCGTCGGCGACGATGCCGCGCACCTGGGTCTGCAGCAGGCCGATCGTGCCCTGCAGCTGCGCGACCGCGGTCTCCACGTGCACTCGCGGCATCTCCTGCAGGTGTGCGCGGGCCTGGGCGAGGAACTCCGGGATCGCGCCGACGCGTCCGGCCATGCGCTCGCGCGCCACCTGTGCATCGGCATCGGGGCGACTGGCGAGCAGGTGCAGTGCGGTGCCCGGATTCCACTCCATCGGATTCCAGGTGAGCGACCGGAGTTCGGACAGCGAGAACCGGGCGTGAGTGACGCTGGCCCGCAGGATCTCCAGGTCGACGGCGTCGTCGACGTCAAGCTCCAGGTCGTCGATGCCGTCGAGAGTCGCGAGCCGGTCGTCCAGCCCGCGGACGAGACCGGGCACGTCGGACCAGTCCGGCAGGCGATCGTCGAACCGATGGTCGCCCAGCCATGTCGCCATGACCGGCTCGGCGGCCAGGAGCTCATCGACGATCGCATCGGCGAGAGATCTGAATTCGCGGGTGGCGCTCATCGCGTCGACCCCTGGGCTGCGCTCTGCTCGGCGTCGCGCACGCGCGCGACCAGCCGCCGTGAGGCCGCGCGCGTGGCTGCCTCGGCGTCGATGCCCTGCTCACGCGCCGCGGCCACCAGAGCGACGATGAGGTCGCCGAGCGCCTCCTCGTCGGTCGTCCCCGCGCCGCGGGCGTCGTCGAGCGCCGCACGTGCCACACCGGCCAGCGGAACGTCGCCGAGATCCAGGGGTGCGCTGCGCGACAGCACCTTGCCGGCGTGCACGAGCGCCGGCAGTGCCGACGGGATGCCCTCCGTAACAGACGCGCGCCCCTTCTCCTGCGCCTTCAGTGCGTGCCAGTTCGTCTCGACGTCCTGTGCGGTCGATGCCGTGCCGTCGGCGAAGACATGCGGATGCCGGCGAATGAGCTTGGCGATGATGCCCTCGGCGACGTCGTCGATGTTCCATGGCGCGTCCGCGCGCTCCTGCGCGATGCGGGCGTGGAAGGCCACCTGCAGGAGCAGATCGCCGAGTTCCTCACGCAGGTCGGCGTCGTCACCGGTCTCGATCGCCTCGACCGTCTCGTACGCCTCCTCGATGAGGTACTCCACGAGCGAGGCGTGCGTCTGCCGCGCGTCCCACGGGCAGCCGCCGGGTGAACGCAGCCGGTCCATGACCTCCACGAGGTCGAGCACCCGCGCTCCGGGGCGGGTCGCCGGATCGTCGGACATGCGACCGCCAGGCTCAGGGGCCGTCAGGCGCCGGCGGGAGGCGCCGACAGATCATTCGGTGCCG
>CAYFLO010000020.1:0-12204 GCA_964343995.1 uncultured Bifidobacteriaceae bacterium | reverse complement strand
GGTCGCGAAGGATCTCCGAGCTGTAGCGCCAGGTGGTGCCCTCACCGGAGATGTCGCCACCGCCGCCGAAGCAGCCGCAGTCGATGCTGTAGCCACGCGCCCACACACTCGCGATGCCCGTGATGAACGCGGCCATGAGCAGGGCGGTGGCCAGCCCGGCCCAGCGCACGAGCAGACCCACGAGCAGAAGCAGACCGAGCACGACCTCGCCGATGGGGAGTGCCCAGCCCAGCACCGTGGGGATGCTTCCGGGGAAGATCCGGTAGGCGACGATCGCCTCGCGGGCGCCATTGGGCTCGAGCAGTTTGACGGTGCCCGCGTACAGCAGCACGCCGGCAAGGACGAGCCGGAAGGCCAGGCCGATCCAGGGATTTCCCCATAGGCGGCTCATGCGCGTCCCTCCCGGACTCCGGCGGCCAATTCGCGCGCGAGGTCGCGCACGGCGTTGCACGCATCGACGTGCGAGGAAGCCTCCCGGATCCGTCGAACGAAGGCTGATCCGACGATGACCCCGTCGGCGTAGGCGGCCACCTGCCGGGCCTGCTCGCCGGTGGAGACCCCCACGCCCACGCAGACCGGCAGGTCGGTGAGGGCCTTGGCCCGACGGACCAGCTCGGGTGCGGCCGTGGGCGCACTCGACCGCGCGCCGGTGACGCCCATGGTCGAGGCCGCGTACAGGAACCCCGAGGAGGCACCGGCGACGGTGCGGATGCGCTCGTCGGTCGACGAGGGTGCCACCAGGAAGATCCGGTCGACGGCGTTCCCCGCCGTCGCGTCATGCCACGCATCCGCCTCCTCCGGGGTGAGGTCGGGGGTGATGACCCCGACGCCGCCCCCGGCCGACAGGCGCTCGGCGAACCGCTGCACGCCGTAGCGCTCGATCGGGTTCCAGTACGACATCACCAACGTGGCCGCGCCGAGGCCGGACACCTGTGCGACGGTGTCCAGAACCACGTCGGTCGTCGTGCCTGCGCGCAGGGCGATGTCGACCGCCGCCTGGATGTCCGGGCCGTCCATGAGCGGGTCGGAGTAGGGAAGGCCAACCTCGACGATCTCGACCCCGCCGTCGACCATCGCGGCGATGAGGTCGATCGCCTGCTGCGGCGTGGGGAATCCGGCCGGCAGGTAGCCCACGAGCGCGGCGCGGTTCTCCGCGCGAGCGCGGGCGAAGACGTCGGCGAGAGTCGTGCTCACGACGTCTCCCCCGGCAGCCCGAAGAAGCGGGCCGCCGTGGCGACGTCCTTGTCGCCGCGACCGCTGAGGTTCACCACGATGACCGCGTCGGGGCCGAGTTCGCGTCCCACGCGCATGGCGCCCGCGAGCGCGTGCGCCGTTTCGATCGCCGGGATGATCCCCTCGGTGCGACACAGGGCGGCGAACGCCTCCATCGCCTCGTCATCGTTGACCGGGGCGTAGGTGGCACGGCCGGTGTCGTGCAACCATGCGTGCTCGGGGCCGACGCCCGGATAGTCCAGGCCGGCGCTGATGGAGTACGACGGCACGGTCTGACCCCACTCGTCCTGCATGACATAGGTGCGCGCACCGTGCAGCACGCCGGGGGCACCGGCACTGAAGCGCGACGAGTGACGGCCGGTCTCAACGCCCGCGCCGCCGGCCTCGAAGCCCAGCAGGCGCACCTGCGGGTCGTCGATGAATCCGCTGAACAGGCCCATGGCGTTGGACCCGCCGCCCACACAGGCGACAACCGCATCGGGCAGGCGCCCCTCGGCGGCGAGCACCTGCTCGCGCGCCTCGCGGCCGATGACCCCGTGGAACCACCGGACCATCCCGGGGAAGGGGGCCGGCCCGGTGACGGTGCCCAGGACGTAGTGGGTGCGGTCGACCGACGCCACCCAGTCGCGCATGGCCTCGTTGATGGCGTCCTTCAGCGTGCGCGAGCCAATCGTGACGGGCACGACCTCTGCGCCGAGCAGGCGCATGCGCGCCACGTTGAGGGCCTGGCGCTCGGTGTCCTCCTGACCCATGTAGACCGTGCACTCCAAGCCCATGAGAGCCGCGGCCGTGGCCGTGGCCACACCGTGCTGGCCGGCGCCGGTCTCGGCGATGACGCGCGGCTTGCCCATGCGGCGGGTGAGCAGCGCCTGGCCCAGGACGTTGTTGATCTTGTGCGAGCCGGTGTGATTGAGATCCTCGCGCTTGAGGTACACCCGCGCACCACCGCACAGCTCACCGAAGCGGTGGGCGCGGGTGAGCGGATTGGGGCGCCCGGTGTAGTCGCGCTCCAGTGCGGCGAGCTCGGCGCGGAAGGTCGGGTCCTGGATCGCCGCCTGGAACTGCGCGTCGAGTTCGTCGAGGGCGGCGGTGAGTGCCTCGGGCACGAAGCGCCCGCCGTACGGACCGAAGTGTCCGGCGGCCGAGGCCGCCGGTGAATCAGTCGTCATGTCATGCCCGCCCGTGCCGGAGCGCCGGATGCGCACCCGCAGTGACCAGGTCGTGCACGGCAGCGCGCGGGTCCTTGCCGACGACCAGGCTCTCGCCGACGAGAACCGCGTCGGCACCACTCTCGGCGTAGACGATGAGGTCGTGGGGGTCGCGGACGCCGGACTCGGCCACGCGCACGCAGGTGTCGGGGATGAGCGGGGCGACCCGGGCGAAGGTGCCGCGGTCGACCTCCAGGGTGCGCAGGTTGCGGGCATTGACGCCGACGACCCGGGCGTCGGCGTCCAGGGCCCGCGCCACCTCGTCCTCGTCGTGCACCTCGACCAGCACGGTCATCCCCAGGCTCAGGGCCCGCTCGTGCAGGCTCACCAGGGCCGACTGCTCCAGGCCGGCGACGATGAGCAGGACCATGTCGGCTCCGGCTGCACGCGCCTCCCACAGCTGGTAGCTGGTGACGATGAAGTCCTTGCGCAGCACCGGCACATCGACGGCGGCGCGCACCGCGACGAGGTCGTCCAGGCTGCCACCGAAGCGGCGCTCCTCGGTGAGGACGCTGATGCAGTGCGCTCCCCCGGCCTCGTACTCCTGGGCCAGGACCGCGGGGTCGGGAATCTCGGCGAGGTCGCCCTTGCTCGGCGAGCGTCGCTTGACCTCGGCGATGACCGCGACATCGTCGTCACTGAGGACCGCCGCAACATCGCGCGCGGCCGGAGCCTGCGCGGCGCGGGCCTTCAGGGTGTCCAGCGGCACCTGCTCCATGCGACGGGCCACGTCCTCGCGGACACCGGCGATGATCTCGTCGAGCACGGACACAGCGTCAAGGGTAGCCGCGGCCGCAGAAGCGGCCACCGCGAGGCCGGACGGATACCAGCACCGTCCGCCGGTCGCGAGGTCCGTCAGCCGATGCCCGATCCCAGGTACGGCATAAAGTTGCGCACCACGCCGAAGGTGACCAGCACGATGGTGGCGGCGATCATCACGCCATTGCGCACGTGCACCTGACGCGCGGTGACCTGCGGATGGCGCCCGGTCCAGCTGCGCCAGGCCCACACCACCCAGCCGATGACCGCGGCGGGCACGAGAACCGCCAGAAGCACGTTGTGGTCGAGCGCCCGGCCCACCTCTCCGTGCAGCAGGTCGTGGGTGCCGCGCAGCATCCCGCAGCCCGGGCAGTCGATGCCGAACAGCGCCTTCAGGGGGCACAGCGGATAGTGACCGGGCTGGTTGGGGTCGACGGCCCACAGGTAGCCGAGTGCAGCAACGCTGCCGCCGGCCACCAGGAGCGGGGCGAGCATGCGCCGGGCGCGGGGCCGAGTGTCGATGCGCGCGGGTGTGACGGTGCCGGAGTCGTCCGACGGGCTGCCCTGGCTCGGCACGGGACCCGTGCGCGGCAGGAGCGGAGCGGTCACGCCGTCACGATACGCCGGTCACGCGGAAGTCGGACGGTGAAGCAGGCTCCGCCTTCCGGCGCGCGTCCGGCCTGAGCGGTTCCACCCAACCCGCGGGCCAGGCGCCCGACCAGGGCCAGCCCCAGTCCGGTGCCGACAGGACGCTCCCCGCGATAGCGCTCGTAGAGCGCGCCGGGCTCGAAGGCGATGGCGAGGTCGTCGTCGGACAACCCCGGTCCGGAGTCGCGGATCTCGACGATGCCGTCGGTGGCGTCCTGACGCACCGACACCACGATGACCGATCCTGCGCGCGAGACCCGCAGCGCGTTCTCGCACAGGTTGTCGATGATCTGCCGCACCCGCAGCGGATCGGTGCGCAGGCGAATCGGCTCCCGCGGAATCTCGGCGCGAAGAGTGAGCCCCTCGCGCTCGGCACGGTCGGTCCACACGGTGGCGGCATCGTCGGCCACCTCGCACAGGTCGACATCGATCGGGGTGACGTGGAAGTCCACGGCGCCCAGACGCGCCAGATCGAGCAGGTCGGTCACCAGACGATCCAGTCGCGCGGCCTCGCCGGCCACCACCTGCCCGGTACGTGGGGCATCGGCCGGGTCGATGACCCCGTCGGACAGCGCCTCGGCGTAGCCCTTGACCGCGGTGAGCGGAGTGCGCAGCTCGTGTGAGACCGACAGAAGGAACTCCCGCTGCCGACCCTCGGACACGACCAGGGCGCGGTTGAGGTGGTTGAGGGCCTCGGAGATGTCGGCGATCTCCGCCGGTCCACTGGGACGCAGCGTGACATCGCGGGCACCCGCGGCCATCGCGTTGGCGGCATCGCGCGCCGCCCGCAGCGGCCGGGTGAGTCGGCGTGCAGCGATCCAGCCGATCGGCACCGCGACGATGAGCCCGGCCAGGAGCGCCAGCCCCAGGCGCCGCAGCGCATCGTCGGCCTGGCCGCCCACGACCGAATACGGCTGGGTGAGCACGACGATGGTGCCGTCGCCCAGCGTGCGCGCCTCGACCAGGAAGGTGCCGCGTGACTCGGCCACCACGATGGCGCCCTCACCCTCGAGCGCCTCACTCACCTGCTCGCGGGTGAGGCCTTCCGGCGGCGGCCCTGCCGGCCCCATGAGGTAACCCTCGATGCTCTTGCTGCGCAGCGACTCCATGACGGGGCGCGGAAGAGGATGCGGATGGTCATTGTCACCGCCCGCGCCCATGAGTGCGGTGGCCGTGATGTCGGTCAGAGCGTCGAGTTCAGCGCGCGCTCGGGCCTCGGTCGACGATCGCACCAGCGGGTACGCGATGACGCCGGCCAGGATGACGGCGATGGCGGCGATGGCCGCGGTGAGAAGGACGGTGCGCGCGACAATGCCCATCCGAGCGCGGGTGGGCTCCTCGTCGCGTTCGCCTGATTCGAGCGCGTCGGGGTCAACGTCGTCACCGTCGACAGCCTCGATGCCGTGGTCAACCATGAGCTTCGGCGGAGTACCCCACGCCGCGCACGGTGCGGATCGGACTGTGGTCGCCCAGCTTGGCGCGCACCTGCGCCACGTGGACGTCGACCGTGCGGGTGCCCACCACGGCGGCGTAGCCCCACACCTCCGACAGCAGGTGATCGCGGGTGTAGACGCGTCCCGGATGACGCATGAGGTGCTCCAGCAGATCGAACTCGGTCGCGGTGAGCGATACCGCCTCGCCGTCGCAGGTGACTCGGCGGGTCACCGGGTCCAGACTCACCGCACCCAGCGTGAGCGGTCCCTCATCGGCGACGGTGAGCGACGCCCGCCGCACCACCGACTTCACCCGGGCCACGACCTCGCGCGGACTGAACGGCTTGGTGATGTAGTCGTCGGCACCCAGTTCCAGACCCAGGACGCGGTCGACTTCGTCGTCGCGAGCGGTGCAGAACAGCACCGGGGTCCAGTCGTTGTCCGCGCGTAGCCGACGGCACACCTCGGTGCCGTCCATGCCGGGCAGGCCGACATCGAGAATGATCGCGGCCGGATGCAGGGTGCGGGCCGCCTGCAGGCCCGAGGGCCCATCGGTGGCCACGTGCACGCCGAAGCCCTCGCGAGAGAGGTACAGCCGCAACAGGTCGGAGATGGCGCGCTCGTCCTCGACGACGAGGATGACGCCGCGACTGGAATCCGTGGTCACGGGATCAGCCTTGCAGACAACGGGGCTGTCGACACCGCACCGCGGTGCGACGTCGGTCAGGGGTGTGTCAGGGTCCGGTAAGCCGGCCCGGGGTCAGTGACTGACCCGTGCGCTTCGAGGTCGGGCACCGAGCCCGGCGCGGGACATCACCAGCGTGACGATGCCGCTGAGCACGAGGATGCCCACACCCACCCAGAACATCGGCCAGTTGGCCAGCATGATCGCCAGGGTGCCGACGAAGAAGGCGATCGTGGCCAGGACGACGCCGGTCCAGGCGGCCGGGGTGTTGCCGTGCGAGCTGCTCATAGCCGTATCCAATCAGACGGGCTCAGGAGTCGGCCGCTGCGCGGTCGTCAGGATCGCTGGGGTCGACCCCGGCATCGAGTTGGGCCCACGGATCCGCCGTAGCAGGCTGCCGCTCGTAGCGCGAACCCAGGGCCGGCCACTGCTGCCCCCGCAGAACGGCAGCCGCACCGGCCAGGACCACGAGGACCGCTCCCCCGACGGTGACCCACCACCACGCCCCCGCCGCGGTGACCGACGTGGCGGGGATGGCCGCGCCCGACTCGGAGCCGGCGAAAGCAGCCGCGGCTGAGAACGGCGCGAGCGCAACCCGCAGCCCTCCCACGACGGCGACGACGCCCGCGATGGCCACGAGCAGGCCGATGACGCGCCGCAGCCACCCGCGTGTCGCGACGATGCCGACGATGCCGGCCCACCCCACGACGCAGGCCATCATCGCCAGCGGCACCAGGTCGCGACCGGTGACGGGAAGCACGCGGTCGACCGCGTCGTCCAGACCCCCCAGGGGCACGCGCACGACGGCCCACGTCTGCGCGGTCGACCACAGCAGAAGTCCTCCGCCCACCGCGAGGGCAAGGAGCACGACCAGGTAGGTGCGGCGCGCGCGTGCGTCAGCCACGGTGCACCACCGTTGCCGCGGTGGCCACGGCCCGCAGAACGGCGGCCGCCTTGTTGCGGCACTCGGCATCCTCGGACTCCGGCACGCTGTCGGCGACGATCCCCGCGCCCGCCTGCACGTGCGCGACTCCGTCCTTGATGAGGGCGGTGCGAATGGCGATGGCCGCGTCGAGGTTGCCGGCGAAGTCGATGTAGCCCACGCACCCGCCGTACAGGCCCCGCCGCAGTGGCTCCAGATCGTCGATGATCGCCATCGCCCGCGGCTTGGGTGCGCCACTGAGCGTGCCAGCGGGGAACGTGGCGGCCAGAGCGTCGTACGCCGTACGCCCGGGTGCCAGGGTCCCGGTCACCGTCGACACCAGGTGCATGACATGGGAGTAGCGCTCGACCGACATGAAGTCCACGACGGTGACGGAGCCGGACTCGCACACGCGGCCTAGATCGTTGCGCGCGAGGTCGACGAGCATGACGTGCTCGGCCCGCTCCTTGACGTCGGCCAGAAGGTCGTCGGCCAGGGCCGCGTCCTCTTCGGGGCTGGCGCCGCGAGGGCGCGTGCCGGCGATGGGATGGACGACGCAGTGCCCGTCGGTCACCGTGACCAGCGCCTCCGGCGAGGAGCCGACGATCGCGAACGCCTCGTCGTCCGGCAGGCTCCCGCGGGCCTCGTCGGCCGCCGCACCGTCGTCGACAGGCAGGCGCAGCAGGTACATGTAGGGGCTGGGGTTGGTGGCGCGCAGCACCCGGTAGACGTCCAGGGCGTCCGCGGGGCAGTCCAGAGAGAAGCGCTGCGACAGCACGACCTGGAAGGCATCGCCGGCACGGATGTGCTCCTGCGCCACCTGCACCTGCGCGCAGAAGTCCGGGGATGACGACGCAAGGTCGGGTACGGGCTGCGGCTCGTACGTGGCCACGCCCAGGGCGGTGGCGCGCCGAAGGTCGCCTTCCATGCGGTCCAGACGTGCCTGCGCGTCGGCATGTGCCGCGTCGACATTGGCATCGCTGGCGTCGTAGTTGATGGCATTGGCGATGAGCAGGACCGAGCCGTCGGCGTGATCGAGCACGGCGAGGTCGGTGGCCAGCAGGAAAGCGAGTTCAGGGATGCCCAGGGTGTCCGGATTGGCGTCGGGGACCCGCTCCCACGCCCGCACGGCGTCGTAGGTGAGGTATCCGATGAGCCCACCGGTGAGGGGAGGCAGGTCGGACTGGGCGGGGGTGCGCAGCAGCGCCACCGTGTCGCGCACGACCTCGACCGCGGACCCCTGCGTCGGCACTCCGCGAGGCGCGCGACCGCGCCACGCCGCACGGCCGTCGCGCTCGGTGAGCATCGCCGCCGAGCGCACACCGACGAACGAGTAGCGCGACCACGTGCGGCCCTGATCGGCGGACTCCAGCAGGAAGGTGCCGGCACGACGCCCGCACAGCGCGGCATACAAGGCGACGGGCGTGAGACCGTCGGCGAGGAACCGGCGCGTGACCGGGATGACGCGCCGGTCGCGCGCCAGGATGCGGAAGCCGTCGAGATCAGGTTCGGTGCGGCCGCTGAAGCCGCTCACGGCCGGATCACGACCGCGTCGAAGCAGGTGCGGTCACCGGAGTGGCATGCGGCACCCGTCTGGTCGACGACGAGCAGGACGGTGTCGCCGTCGCAGTCCAGGCGCACCTCGCGCACCTGCT
Organism: uncultured Bifidobacteriaceae bacterium; assembly: GCA_964343995.1. GTDB lineage: Bacteria > Actinomycetota > Actinomycetes > S36-B12 > S36-B12 > JBAWXR01. The sequence continues at coordinate 3,661 of CAYFLO010000020.1, read as the reverse complement.
GGACGTGGCCGGAGGTGTCGCCCTTGGCCCAGCGCTCGCCCCGGCTGCGACTGAAGTACACGCCCCGTCCGGTCGTGAGGGTCTCCTCCAGAGCGGCACGGTCCATCCACGCCATCATGAGGACCTCGCCCGTACCCGCCTGCTGCGCAATGGCCGGCACCAGGCCCTGAACGTCGAAGCGCACGCGCGCGACGAACTCCGCCACCGCCGTCTGCTCCTGGGACACGGGGGCCATTGTGCCGTCCGGCCCGCGCGCGCGAGTCAGCCCGTCAGCGCCACCCGTCAGCGAACGGGAAGTCCGGCGGCGGCGAGCTCGGCCTTGACGTCTCCGATCGCCAGCGTGCCGAAGTGGAACACGCTCGCAGCGAGCACGGCATCGGCCCCGGCGCGCACCGCGGGCACGAAGTCCTCCACGCGCCCGGCTCCCCCGCTGGCGATGACCGGCACGCTCACCTGCGCGCGCACCTGGGCGATGAGCTCCAGGTCGTAGCCGGCCGTCGTGCCGTCGGCATCCATGGAGTTCAGCAGGATCTCGCCGGCGCCCAGCTCGGCACCGCGCGTGGCCCACGCAATCGCGTCGATCGCGGTGCCCTGACGGCCGCCGTGCGTGGTGACCTCGAAGCCGCTGTCGGTTGTCGTGCCCGGCGGGCAGCGACGGGCGTCAACGCTCAGCACGACGCACTGGGAGCCGAAGCGGTCGGCCGCGGCGCGCAGCAGGTCGGGCTCGCGGATGGCGGCCGTGTTCAGACTCACCTTGTCGGCACCGGCGCGCAGGAGCCGATCGAAGTCGTCGACGGCGCGCACACCCCCGCCCACGGTCAGGGGGATGAAGACCGACTCCGCCGTGCGCCGCACGACGTCGTAGGTAGTCTCGCGATCCGAGCTCGACGCGGTGATGTCGAGGAACACCAGCTCGTCCGCGCCGGCCCGGTCGTAGGCCAGGGCCAGCTCGACCGGGTCGCCGGCATCGCGCAGCTCGGTGAAGTTGACGCCCTTGACGACGCGCCCGCGATCAACATCGAGGCACGGGATGACGCGAACGGCGACGCTCACGGCTGCGGCGGAGCCCACTCGTACGGATCGAAACGCGGTTCGATGGCCGTGATGGCCTCGGCCAGGGTGAAGGCTCCGTCGTACAGGGCGCGTCCGACGATCGCCCCCTCGATGCCCAGGGGCACCATCTCGACCAGGCGGTGCAGATCCTCCAGCCGGGCGATGCCGCCAGAGGCGATGACCGGACGGTCAGTGGCCTTGCACACGTCCTTGAGAAGGTGCAGGTTCGGCCCGTGCATCGTGCCGTCCTTGGCGACGTCGGTGACGACGTAGCGAGCACAGCCCGCGGCATCCAGCCGGCCCAGGGTCTCCCACAGGTCACCGCCCTCCTGCGTCCAGCCGCGCGCAGCCAGCGTGTGTCCCTTGACGTCCAGGCCCACGGCGATGCGGTCACCGTGCTCGGCGATGACGCGCGCGGTCCAGTCCGGATCCTCCAGGGCTGCGGTGCCGAGGTTGACGCGGCTGCAGCCGGTGGCCAGCGCCGCGGCGAGTGACGCGTCGTCGCGGATGCCACCGGAGAGCTCCACGTGCACCTGTCCACGCACGTCATGGACGACCTTGGCGATCGCCGCCGCGTTGGAGCCGCGTCCGAATGCCGCATCGAGGTCGACGAGGTGGATCCAGGTCGCGCCCTGCTCCACCCACGCGCGAGCGGCGTCGAGCGGGGCACCGTAGGACTTCTCGGTGCCGGCCTTGCCCTGAACCAGGCGCACCGCCTGGCCATCGGCCACATCCACGGCAGGAAGGAGAGTGAAGGTCACCGCACCACCCTAGGGCTGTGCGACCGCACGCCTGAACGCACGGGGGCCGGCGTCAGGACAGGGAGCGCAGCCACGACGACAGCAGGGCCGCGCCCGCATCACCGGACTTCTCCGGGTGGAACTGCGTGGCCGACAGCGGCCCGTCCTCGACCGCGGCGACAAAGTCCTCGCCATGGTGGGCCCAGGTGACCATCGGCGGCCGTCGATGCGGGTCGTCGGTGACGAGGTCCCAGCTGCGGCGGGCGAAGGAGTGCACGAAGTAGAAGCGTTCGCCCGCGCAGTCCTCGAAGAGCACCGAGCCGTGGGCGGGGCGCACCGTGTTCCAGCCCATGTGGGGAAGCACCGGCGCCGCCAGCGGCTCCACCACCCCGGGCCACTCCCCCACACCGCTCGTGCGCACCCCGTGCTCAACACCGGCGTCGAAGAGCACCTGCATGCCCACGCAGATGCCCAGCACCGGTCGGCTCCCGGCCAGCCGGCGACCGATGAGCACATCGCCGCGCACCGCGGTCAGCCCCGCCATGCACGCGGCGAAGGCACCCACACCCGGGACGACCAGACCGTCGGCGCCCATCGCGGTGTCAAAGTCGGACGTGACGGTGACCTCAGCCCCCACCCGCGCCAAGGCGCGCTCAACCGACCGGATGTTGCCCGAGCCGTAGTCGAGGACCGCGACTGACGTCACGGCGTGCGGGCGTCGCGGTCGCGCAGGGTGCCCTTGGTGGAGGGCACGCCGACCACGCGGGGATCGACAGCAACGGCATCGCGCAGCGACCGTGCGACCGACTTGAACTGCGCCTCCACGATGTGATGCGCGTTGCGACCTGACAGCACGCGCACGTGCAGGGTGATCTGCGCGGTCGCTACAAGCGACTCCCAGATGTGCCGGGTTAGCGTGGTGTCGTAGGTGCCGATGAGCTCAACGAGGTCGGGCTCCTCGTGCACGAGGTAGGGGCGGCCGGAGAGGTCGACGGCCGACTGCACCAGTGCCTCATCGAGCGGTACGAGCGCATCGCCATAGCGGCGCAAGCCGGCTCGGTCGCCCAGGGCCTCATTCAGCGCCTGGCCCAGGGCCAGGGTGGTGTCCTCGACGGTGTGGTGGGCATCGACGTGGAGGTCTCCGGTGGTGCGGACGACGAGGTCCAGGCCGCCGTGCTTGGCCAACTGGGCCAGCATGTGGTCGAAGAACGGGACCCCGGTGTCGATGTCGCTGGCGCCCGTACCGTCGAGCTCAAGCTCAACGGTGACGCTGCTCTCCTTCGTCGCGCGCGCGACGCGTGCACTGCGGCCCATCACGCCTCCCACTGACTGCCTGGTGTCTCGCGTCCGGTGTCTGCCAGCGCAGACCGTCGGGAATGCCCTCAGCGGCTCTCGAGGAGGGCGGTCCTAAACATAGCGTTCTCCTGCGGGGTGCCCACGGTCACGCGCAGCCAGGGCGCCGGTCCGGTGACCCGGATGAGCACGCCGCGGTCGAGCAGGCGCTGCCAGACCGCGTCGCGATCGTCGAACGGTCCGAAGAGCAGGAAGTTCGCCTCGCTGGGGAACACGGTGAAGCCCTGGGCCTGCAGCCACTCGGCCAGCTCGTCGCGTTCCCGGCGCAGAAGGTCGACCTGGGCCTGCAGCACCTCGGCGTGCTCCAGTGCGGTGAGTGCCACGGCCTGCGTCACCGCCGACAGGTGGTACGGAAGCCGCACCACCCGCAGGGCGTCGACCACGCGCGGGTCGGCCGCCGCGAGGTACCCCACCCGCGCGCCGGCGAGCGCGAAGGCCTTGCTCATGGTGCGCGAGACCACCACATTGGGCAGCTCGTCGAGCAGGACACAGGCCGACGGCACGCCGGCGTGCCG
>CAYFLO010000019.1:10317-12557 GCA_964343995.1 uncultured Bifidobacteriaceae bacterium | reverse complement strand
TCGGGTGCCTCGATGCTCCCGGCGCCGATCCTGCTCCTGCTCAACATCATCGGCGGCATCGGCACCCTGGGCCTGCCCATCGCTGCCGCGATCATGCTGCTGCTGCGGCGGCGCGGGCGTCAGGCACTGGACTCGTTCATCGCGATGCTCGTGGCCGTCGTCATCCTCACGGCACTGTCCTCCGGCATCGTCGCCCTGCACGACCCGCGTCTGCTCGCCGCCCTCGCCGGCTCCACCAGCCCCAGCAGCGTGGCCACCGCACCGATCCTGGGCGGCCTCATCGCGTTCGCCACCGTGGCGCGCCTGGTGTCGCGCCGCCCCTGGAACGTCCTCACCATCGTCGTCATCGGCTCAGTCATCGTCGTCACGATCGTCAATGCCAGCATCGCCCTGGCGGGCATCGGCGTCTCGCTTGCGCTGGGCTGGGGTATCGGCCTGCTCGTGCGCTACATCGCCGGCACACCCACGTCGCGCCCCAGCGGTCTGGAGATCGCCGCCACGATGGATCGCGGCGGCTACCCGCTCGTGCGCCTGCAGGCCGTCGCCAGCCTGGCCCGCGGTCGGCGCTATGTCGGCATCACGCGCGCCGGTGGTCGCGTCGTCATCACCGTGCTCGACCGCGACCTCGAGGGCGCCGGCCTGGTGACGGCCCTGTGGACCTCGCTGCGCCTGCGCGACGACACCTCGCGCGGGGCGTTCAACATGCGCAAGGCCCTGGATCGCGCAGCGCTGTCGGGCTACGCCGCGTATGCCGCCGGAGCACCGGTGCCGCGCCTGCTCGTGGCCAGTGAGATCGGCCCGGACTCCTGCCTGGTCGCCTGGGAGCGCATCGACGGCCGCCGCTTCGCGGAGATCGATGCCGACCCGCAGGGCGCCCCGCTCACCGACGACGACCTCGCGCTGGCGTGGCGCGGCATGCGCACGCTGCACGAGCACCAGGTGAGCCACCGCAGCCTCACCGCCGAGCACCTCGTGCGCGCCGAGGACTCCTCGGTGTGGCTCATCGGCGGCGACGACGGCACCGTCGCCGCCGGCGATGTGGCGCTGCGCATCGACGTCGCCGAGTTGCTGTGCACCCTGGCCATGCTCGTCGGCGTGGAGCGAGCCGTGGCCACCGGACGCGCCACCCTGGGCGTCACCGGACTCACGCGGGCCCTCCCCGCCCTGCAGAAGGTCGCGCTGTCGCCGGCCACGCGCAAAGCCCTGCGCAAGCACAAGGGCCTCATGGTCAAACTGCGCGACGCGCTCGTCGAGTTGCGACCGAGTGCGGCCACCGAGTCGATCCAGTTCGAGCGCATCCGCCCACGCACGGTCGTGCTCATCGTCGTCGGCACGATCGCCGGCTACGTCCTCATCTCACAACTCGCCAAGGTCAACCTCGTCCAGCTCATCACGACCGCCAACTGGTGGTGGGTGGCCGGTGCCTTCGCGCTCACCATCGTCACGTTCCTGGCCGCGGCGTGGTCGCTCTCGGGCTTCGTCCCCGAGCGCCTCCCGCTGCACCGCACCGTGGCCGCCCAGGTGGCCGGCAACTTCGCGACCCTGGTGTCTCCCCCCACCATCGGCTCCATCGCCATCAATGTGCGGTTCCTGCAGAAGTCCGGCCTGCACCCGGCTCTGGCCGCTGCCAGCGTCGGCGTCTCGCAGGTGATGGCCTTCGTCTCGCATATCGCTCTGCTGTTCGTCTTCGGCATCGCCGCCGGAACGACCGCCCAGCACACCTTCGACCCGCCGCGCTGGGCCGTCATCGCCGTCGTCATCCTCGTCGTGCTCATCCTGGCCAGCCTGGCCGTTCCCTACGTGCGCAAGCAGATCTCCTCGCGCGTCGTGCCGATGATCAAGGAGGTCGGCCCACGCCTGGCCACCGTGGCGCAGCGCCCGGCCAAGCTCGCCGAGGGCCTGGGCGGCATCCTGCTGCTCAACCTGGCCTTCATCGGCGTGCTGTATTCGTGCGTCGAGGCCTTCGGTGGATCGATGGCGATCGCGGTCGTCGCGGTCGTCTACCTCGCCGGCGCGACCCTCGGCCAGGCCGCACCCACCCCCGGCGGCTTGGGCGCCGTCGAGGCCGCCCTCGTCGCCGGCCTCACCGCGGGCGGACTCGACGCGGGCATCGCGGTGTCGTCGGTGCTGCTCTACCGCCTCCTGACGTTCTGGCTGCCCACGATCCCGGGCTACTTCGCGTTCACCTGGCTCACCCGCATCGGCGCGCTCTAGAAAGCCGTCGCCCGCTCCCCTCGCCG
>CAYFLO010000019.1:0-10217 GCA_964343995.1 uncultured Bifidobacteriaceae bacterium | reverse complement strand
CTCCCCTCGCCGGACGGGCCGGATGCGGCCATACTGCGGCCATGAGCGACAACGTCACCGTCACCCCGCTGGACAACGGCCCGCTGGAGGTGACCGGCGCCATCACCGTGCAGGCACCGGACGGCACTGTCCTGCGCGAGTCCGACAAGACCTACCTGTGCCGCTGCGGCCAGTCGGGCAACAAGCCGTTCTGCGACGGCACCCACAAGCGCGTGGGCTGGACCTCCGCCTGATCCGTTGAGAGTCGGGACCTACGCGCGCTGGCCCGCCAGCGACCGCAGGGCCCGCAGCGCGACCGACAGCGTCGCGAGGTCGGCCTGGTCGACGTCAGCGATGGAGTCCAGTGTGGCCCGCGCACGCACCACGCCCTCGCGATGTGCCGCCTCCCACTGTGCCAACCGCTGCACGGGTGGCAGAGACGCCGGAGTGCTGCGTGCCACCTGCGCGGTGATGCCGGCCGAGGCGGCGTATAGGTCACTTCGTAGCGCCTGACGCGCCAGAGCACTCCACATCGCCCCGCGCTCCAGTTCGGTGATCCGCACCAGCGTGCGGTCGACGTCGAAGCGCTCCGAAACCGTGAAGTACAGCGGCAGGATCTCGTGCAGCGTCTCGCCGGTCTCCACGCAGATATCGGTGATGTCGAGCAGCGAGAACACATCCAGGGCGCCGGCGACCTCGTCGGCGAGTTCCTGCGGCACCCCCGCCGCCACGAACCGCATCCGCAGCCGGTCGAACCGCTCCCGCTCCAGCCCCAGGAGCATGCCGGGCACCTCGGCGGCGTGCGCCTCCACGACGCTGGCGAACTCCGCCACCTCCGCCTGCACGTCCAGGGTCCCGCCACGGGCCTGCAGGAACCACCGGGTGGCCCGGTCAAGAAGTCGCCGCGCCTCCAGGTGCAGTGCCGTCTGGGCGGCCACCGGAATGAGCCCGTCCTGTGCATTGATGCGGGCGTTGATGGCGTCCAGATCGAACACCGCAATGGCCGCCGCGGCCGCCCGCACCACGGCCGCCGCGCTCGCCCCGGTCTCCTCCATCGCGCGGAACGCGAAGGTGATGCCGCCCAGGTTGACCAGGTGGTTGGCCACCATGGTCGTGACGATGTCGCGACGCAACGGGTGGGCGGTCATCGCCGCCGCGTAGCGCTCGCGCAGCGCGGTCGGGAAGTACGACGGCAGCATCGCGGCGAAGTACGGCTCGTCGGCCAGGCCCGAGCCGTCCAGCGCCGAGGTGAGCGAGATCTTGGCGTAGGCCAGCAGCACGCACAGCTCCGGTGAAGTGAGCCCCTGCCCGGCCTGCAGGCGGGTGTGGATCTCCTCGTCGTCGGGCAGGCCCTCCAGGGCGCGGTTGAGCACGCCCTCGCGCTCCAGCGCGCGGATCATCCGCTCGTGGACGGTCAGCAGTTCCGGCGCTCCCGCGCGGGCATTGCCCAGGGCGACGTTCTGGTCGTAGTTGTCGCACAGCACCTGCGCGGCGACCTCGTCGGTCATGCTCGCCAGCAGGGCATTGCGCTCGTCCATCGACAGGCCACCGGAGCGCACGACCGCGTCGAGCAGGATCTTGATGTTCACCTCGTGGTCAGAGGTGTCCACGCCCGCGGAGTTGTCGATGGCGTCGGTGTTCAGGCGCACGCCGCGCCGGGCGGCCTCGATGCGGCCGGCCTGAGTGAGCCCGAGGTTGCCGCCCTCCCCCACGACCTGACACCGAAGGGCATCGCCGTCGACGCGCACGCGATCGTTGGCCCGGTCGCCCACGTCGGCATTGGTCTGCGTGGTGGCCTTCACATAGGTGCCGATGCCGCCATTGAAGAGCAGTTGCACGGGCGCGGTGAGGATCGCCGAGATGAGCTCGTCCGGGGTGAGCGCGGTGACGTCCGGACCCAGGTGCAGCACCGCGGCCACCTCGGCAGTGATGGCTACGGACTTGGCGCGTCGGTCATGCACCCCGCCACCGGCGGAGATAAGCGCAGGGTCGTAGTCGGCCCACGACGATCGGGGCAGGGCGAACAGCCGCTGCCGCTCGACGAACGACCGCGCCGCATCGGGATCGGGATCAAGGAACACATGCCGGTGGTCGAACGCCGCGACCAGTCTGATGTGCGGCGACAGCAGCATGGCATTGCCGAAGACGTCGCCGCTCATGTCGCCGACGCCGGCGACGGTGAAGTCCTCGCTCTGGGTGTCGACACCCAGCTCGCGGAAGTGCCGCTTGACCGACTCCCAGGCGCCGCGCGCCGTGATCCCCATCGCCTTGTGGTCGTAACCGTGGGAGCCGCCGGAGGCGAACGCATCGTCGAGCCAGAAGTGATGCTCCTCGGCAATCGCATTGGCCAGGTCGGAGAACGTGGCCGTGCCCTTGTCGGCGGCGACGACGAGGTAGGGATCGTCACCGTCGCGTCGCACGACGCCGGTCGGCGGTACCACGGCACCCTCGACGAGATTGTCGGTGAGGTCGAGCATCGACGACACGAACTCCCGGTATGCCGCGCGGCCCTCCGCCTGCCACGCCTCGCGGTCGGACGGATCGGGAAGCTGGCGCGGGAAGAAGCCGCCCTTGGCACCCACGGGGACGATGACCGCGTTCTTGACCTCCTGCGCCTTGACCAGGCCGAGGATCTCGGTGCGGAAGTCCTCGGGCCGGTCGGTCCAGCGCAAGCCGCCGCGGGCGACCGGGCCGAAGCGCAGGTGCACGCCCTCCACCCGCGGGGTGTGCACCCAGATCTCGAAGCGCGGACGCGGCAGCGGCACGTCGGGCACCGCACTCGGATCGAGCTTCAGGGCGATCCCGGTTGCCGTGCCGGTGAATGCGGTCGTGCGCAGCGTGGCCTCGATGAGGGCGAGGAATGAGCGCAGGATGCGGTCGTGATCCAGGCTGGCGACGTCGTCGAGAGCGGCGGCGATCTGCGCGCGAAGCGCATCGGCGGTGCGGATGCGGTCGGGATCGTCGGCCGGAACGTTCGGGTCGCCGAACAGCGCGGCGAAGAGGGCCACGAGCATGCGGGTGATCGGTGCCTGGGCGACGAGGACCTCCTCCACGTAGCGCTGGCTGTAGGTGGTGCCCAGCTGGCGCAGGTAGCGGGCATACGCGCGCACGACCGTGACCTCGCGCGCCGTGAGCCCGGCACTGGTGACCAGAGCGTTGAGCCCGTCGACGTCGGCGCCACCACCCCACACCAACAGGAACGCCTCCTCCAGGCGCTCCGGCAGGGTCGCAGTCGCCGGGATGTCGCTGGGCGGAAGCAGCATGTGGAACGCCAGAATCCAGGCCGGATCGCGCATCGGTCGGGTGATCTCGTACGGCCGCTCCTCCTGCACCTCCAGGCCGAGGGAGCCCAGGATCGGGATCACCTGCGCCAGCGACAGTCGCGGCCCGTCGAGCAGGATCTTCAGCGACAGGTCGCGCGGACCGGCATCACTGGGGCGGTGGAGCTCCAGGGCGATCTCCCCGGGTGCGAGCGCGTCGATCGTCAGCGCATCCTGCACACCGCGGGCTGGCGAGAAGTCCTCCTCGTAGGCGGCGGGGAACGCGTCGTGGAACTCGCGCAGCAGCGGGCCGACCGCCGCGTCGCCGACACGAGCCCGCAACTGCGTGGCGAAATCGTCCTGCCAGCCGCGGGTCGCGTCGATGATGCGACGCTCGAGGTCGTCGGCATCGAGTGACGGCAGTGCCTGCCCGCGCGGCACGCGCACGACGAAGAACAACTGCGCGACCTGCGCATCGGTGACGCGGGTGGTGTAGTCGCACGTCTCCCCGGCCAGCGACTCCATCAGCAGGGCCTGGATGCGCAGGCGCACCGGCGTCGTGTAGCGGTCGCGGGGCAGGTGCACCAGGCAGGTCATGTACCGCCCGAAGTCGTCCGCGCGCAGATAGACCTTGGTATGGCGACGCTCCTTCAGGTGCAGTTCGCTGGACACCACGCGTCGCAGGTGTTCCGGCGACACCTGGAACAGCTCGTCGCGCGGATATCCCTCCAGGAAGCGCAGCAGCGCCTTGGCGTCGTGCGAGCCCTCGGCGTGGGCGAGCTCGTGGGCCAGGCGGTCATAGGAACGTCGCAGCAGCGGTACCTCCATGACGCTCTGCGCGTAGGCCTCCGACGAGAACAGTCCCAGGAAGCGCGACTCCCCCACCACGGTGCCCTGCTCGTCGAAGCGCTTGACGCCGATGTAGTCCAGATACGCGGGACGGTGGACGGTGCTGCGCGAGTTGGCCTTGGTGAGCACGAGCAAGGTGCGCTCGCGGGCCTGTGCGCGCGCCTGCGGTGACAGCAGGGCAAACGATCGCGACGTCGCCCGCTCGGGACGATGCTCGGGATGCAGCAGCCCCAGGCCTGACATCGGTACCGACTGCAGTGACTCCTGGCCGTCCCAGGTGACCAGGTCGTAGTCCTGGTATCCGAGAAACACGAAGTGACCGTCGGCCAGCCAGCGCAGAAAGTCCGCCCCCTCGTGCACCATGCCCGCGGGCATGCCGTGCGGTGGCTCCTGCTCCAGCTGGGCGGCCAGGTCGATCGCGCGCTGGCGCATCGCATCCCAGTCACGCACGGCGACGCGCACGTCGTCGAGCACCCGCTCGGCGTCAGCGGCCAGGTGGTCGACGCGATCCTCGCGCAGGGGGTCCGGCTCCAGTTCGATCCAGGTCCACGACTCCGCGCAGGTGCCGGCCGGCAGGTCGTCGTCGACCTCGCGATCCAGGATCTCCAGCAGCCGTCCGGTCTCGTCGCGCCGCACGACCAGCTGCGGGTGCAGCAGGAGGTGGATGGTGCGGTGCTCGGCTCCCAGGAGGCCGACCAGGGAGTCCACGATGAACGGCATGTCGTCGGTGACGGTCTGCAGAATCTCGGGTGTGTCCGGGTCGCTCGTGACGCGCACGACGGCGCACCCCGGCGTGCGGGTGGCGCCCACCTCGAGCATGGCCGCCGCGATGCGTTCCAACGCGTCGGCCGGATAGTCGTCGACATCATCCGGCGCGAGATTGCGTGGCAGACGGGAAACGAGCACGCGTGCACCCGCCTGGAGTGCGTTGCCCATGTCTCGCCTCATCCGGTGCGCCCGGCTTGCCTGCCTCCACCGTAGCCGCTCCCCGCGCCCGCCATGGGAAGATGCGGGAGGACGCCCCGACGGAGGACGCCCGCACGCACGTATGTCCAGGAGGACCCGTGGCCACGAGTTTCGACGCCCAGCAGACCTACCCCGCCGACCCGGCCACGGTGGTCGCCCTCCTGCGCAACCCCGAATTCATCCGCGAGAAGCTCACCCGCACCGGCGGCCAGGAGCCCACGGTCGACGTCACCGACTCCCCCGATGGCGGATTCGTCATCACCACCACCCGCAAGCTGCCCTTCAAGGGCCCGGCCGCGGCCGCCGCGTTCGTGGGCGACACCCTCAACATCCGTGAGGTGCAGACGTGGAGCGCGCTGTCGGCTGACGGCCACGCCTCCGGCACCATCGACCTGGACTTCGGTGCCCCCATCACCTTCAAGGGCACCATGGCGATCGCGCCCGGCGGCGACGGCACGGTCGTCTCGTCGCACGGCGACGTCAAGGCGGGCATCCCCTTCATCGGCGGTGCGATCGAGAGCGGCGCCGCCGACCAGACCCGCAAGTACCTCGCGGCCGAGGAGAAGATCGGCCGGGAGTTCCTCGCGCGCGGCTAGCCGCTGCGCGCAGACGTCCTGCGCCGCGTACTACTCCTGCGCGTCGAGATCGGCCTGCACCCACGCGGCCGGACTCGTCGCCAGCGACGTCTCCAGCACTGAGCGCTGACGGGCGCCCACCATCACATTGGCCCCGATCGCCGACAGGTCCTGCGCGCCCGGTCCGATCATGCGCACGGTGACGCCGGACTCGCGCAGCGTGCGCATCTCCTGACGTGCCTGCTTGGTGACCTCGTGACGCCAGCGATGGGCCAGGCGTGCCACGACGCCGGGGGCCGACTCCTGCACCGCGGTGACCATCGGCGCGATGACGTAGACCTCATCGAGCCCCGCGTGCGTGAGTGCGTCGATGGAGGTAGACGACACCGTGCCGCCGTCGACGTAGGCCCGCCCGTCGATCGTCACCGGCGAGAACCAGCCCGGGATCGCGCACGAGGCCATGACCGCCTCGGGCAGCGAGGCCACGGGGGCACCCGCGCGACCGAAGACCACGCGCCGACCGCTGGCGTAGTCCATGGCGACAACCCAGGTCTGCGGCTGTTGCGGCCACTCGTGGCTGCCACCGGCGAGCGACACGATGTCGCCGATACCGGTGAGCTCGCGTGCGCCCTGGGGAATCACCGCCGCGAGGACGGCGGTCGCGGGGAACTGCCCGGGGTGGCGCAGGCTCTCGCGGATGAGTTGCGGCGAACCGGGGGTGAGTGCCTTGGGACGGGCCGGTCGGTGGCCACCGGTGACGAGATCGGGGTCGAAGGCGTACCCGGCCAGCGGACCCTCGTCGACCACCGCTCCCGCGTACTGCTCGCGCAGTTGCGGCACCGTGACCCCCAAACCCATGAGGGACGCCAGGAACGATCCGGCCGAGGTGCCCACGATGACGTCGACATCGGTGGCGGCGAATCCGTAGTGCTGCTCCATTGCGACGAGGGCACCGACGGCCCAGGTGCCGCCGAGCACGCCACCGCCACCCAGGACCAGGCCGCGGCGCGGGGTCATAGCCCGGGGTCCTCGTCTGACGGGACCGTGCGCAGCCGACGACGCTCCTCGACGCGCGCGAGGAGCTCGGAAGCGGACTCCTGGATGCAGGTGGCGACGAGGTCGAGGTCGGGCACGGCCTCGCGATCGGCGAAGAGCCCCACGTGGACGGTGCCGTCGTACGACGTCAGGCCGATGCTCATCGCCTGTCCGACGCCCAGCGGCACGACGGGGTACGCCGCGGTCATGCGCGACCCCGCCGCGTACAGCGGATGCTGCGGGCCGGGCACATTGGTGACGACGAGGTTGTAGACGCGCCGGGTGAGCGACGCCCCCAGGCGTGCGCCCAGGGCGTGCAGGGTCGGCGGCCCGAAGCCGGCGATGTCGGCGATGCTGCTCGCACCGACGAAGTGGTCATTCTCCTCCAGCTGCGCCATCTGGTAGCTCACCTGCTGCACGCGCACGGCCGGGTCGGGCTCGCCGACGGGCAGGTCGACGATCGTGGCGGCGACGCGACTGCCGCCCGCCTGTCCTCGGGCCGACGGCACCGCGATGCTCACCGGCAGCATCGCCCGAAGGATGTCGCCCTGCTGCACGCCCTGACCGCGCGCGAGCAGCCACGAGCGCAGCGCCCCGGCGATGACGGCCAGCAGCGCATCGTTGACCGAGCCGCCCAACACCGCGCGCACGCGGCTGAACGATCCCAGCGGCAGTTCGACCGTGGCGAAGGAACGCGTGCTCCCGACGGGGACGTTGAGAGGGCTGGACGGAGTCGGCCGCGCGACCGCGGCTACGGTCGACAGGGCGCCCATGAGCCGCTCGCCCACGCGCGAGGCCACGGTCTGCACGTCGGTGGCCGCCTTGGTCATCGCGTCGATGACGGCGGCCGGGCGGGCGGCGAACTCGGTAACCGCCTCCGACAGAAGTTCCACGCCGTTGGGTTCGCGTCGCGGCTGCCAGGTGTCACCCGGACCGGGCGGGGTGGTCGGTGAGTCGTCGAGGAGAACCTGCGCGATGTCGACGGCGGAGATGCCATCGACCAGCGCTTCATGCGTCTTGCTGAGCACGGCGACCTGCCCGTCCTCCAGGCCCTCGATGAGGTAGAGCTCCCACAGCGGGTGGTCGCGGTCCAGTCGTCGGCTCATGAGCCGTGACACCAGCTCGTCGAGCTGCTCGCGCGTGCCCGGCTTGGCCAGCGCCGTGCGCCGCACATGGAAGGCCACGTCGAAGTCCTCGTCGTCGACCCACACCGGCCGGGCGATGCCGAGGGGCACCTCTCGCACGCGTTGGCGGTAGCGCGGCACGAACGGCAGTCGTTGGCGCACGAGTTCCTGGAGCCGATCGAGATCGAGCCCGCCCTCGCCGGGCGTGAAGATCGCCAGACCGCCGGCGTGCATGGGGGTGGACTCTGAGTCCAGGAACAGGAAGGACGCGTCGAGGGCCGTGAGCCGACTGGGCATCGCACCTGCCTTGGAATGATCGTGACGACGGGGCCGGATACCGCCCCAGACCTCGTCCTTAGTCTGTCACGCGGCCAGCACCGCGTCGGTGACGGACTTCGCCAGGAGTCGGAATCCGCGCGTGCCCCCCGGCGGACGGCCATGGTCGAAGGCCGTCGCCATAGCGCCGGGAGTGTCGTCGAGGGGGACGACGGGCGACGAGATTCCCGCCGATGCGAGCACGGATGCCCAGCCGCGCGACCGGCGCGTCCACCGGTTCGCCACGACGATCGTTGACGTACCCGGACGCATCGTCGCGACCAGCGCCGGCCAGGCGCGCACCAGACGTGCGCTACCTGCGGGATCGGCCGAGGCGACGACAACGAGAGCATCGGCCTCGCCCACGGCACTGAGGGCTGCCGCATTGCGCCGCGGACCGACGTCGTCCGGTCCGTCCTCCAGGCACGACGCGACATCGACCACGGTGACGTCGAACGCCTCACGACAGGATGCCCACACCGACGACAGCGCGGCCGGACGCAGGTCGGGCCAGTCGGCGATGTCGTCGATCCCGGCCAGCAGGTGCAGGCGCTCGGAGATCGGTAATGCGAGGGCGAGGATCGCCCGAGCGTCGAGGTGGTCGGCCCGACGACAGGCCCGCAGCAGGCCGGTGGAGTGCGCCGGCGCGGCGAGCTGCAGGTCCAGGCCCGGGGCGTAGGTATCGGCGTCGACCACGCACGTGCGATGGCCTATGCGGGCGAGGGCGGCGGCCAGTCCGATGGCCCCGACGGAACGCCCCGGAGCGCCCGGGGGACCCCACACGGTGACGAGCCGACCCACGTGTGCCGGCGGTGCGTACCCGGATGGACGTGACGCGGGAGATACCGATTCCGATGGCGCTGACACGGACGGTGCGACCGCTGACGGTGTCGACGTCGGGGCAGGAGACGCGCGGACGACCGCCAGGATCGTCGCCCACGTGGCCGCCGCATCCAGTTCAGGGTCGTCGACCACGGGCACGCAGCGACGGATTCCCCACCTGCCCAGCTGATCGGCATCATCGATCGATCCGGGAAGCCCGACGAGCACGCGCGATCCCAGGTCGTCGACGATGTCGGCGACCATGCGCGGAAGCCCCGCCGACACCAGGACGGGCGCTCCGGGCGCAGCCGAGGCGGCTGCCAGCAGGTCGGCTGCGTCGCGACAGCGTCGCACGATGTGCACGCCGGCAGCTGCGGCTGCCGCCACCAGGCGCGACTCGATCGCAAGCTCCGGCGCCGCCAGGATCATGTCGACTCGCGAGTCGGGGATCACGGTGCGGTGCCTCCCGCCGTGATCGGGACGGTGACAAGATCGACGTCACCGCGACGGGTGGCGTCGACCACCGCACCCACCTGCGCCGATGGAACGGCAAGGTGCACGGACACCTGCGACGTCACTCCGGAGGGATCGGCACTCACGTCGCGCACGAGCAGGGCGGAGAGCACCAGGCGCGGCGCGGTGTGCGCCTCAGTGTCGGTCGACCACAGGTCGACGCGATCGCCGGCCGCGAGCCCCGCGGGAAGTCGACGCGGGTCGACGGCCACGGTCACCCCGCGCTCGTCCTTCGCCGACGACCCCGGCACCAGCACGGCCGCCGCCGGCACCAGCTCTCCTGACGCCACCGGCCAGCGCATCGTGCCCTCGACAGTCGCGCTCTGCGCCAGGTAGGCCGCGGCGAGCGCGCGCGGGACGACGGCGGGCTGCAGGCTGTCCAGCGGTGCACCGGCAGCGAGATCCCGTGAGGCCCGCCACACGGTGACCGTGTCGGCCGGTGCCGCGAGGAGCCGCCATCCGACGACCATGGCGACGACGATGAGGGCCAGCCCGAGGATCAGGCGCAGGTCACGCCAGCGCGCGGGAATGGGGCGCGCACCGGCGGTGCGGAAGGACGAATCAGGGGCGGCGCTCATCGGCCGCAGCCGCAGGGACGTCTTCACGTGCACGAGGATCACCCGCACCTCGCCGGCACGTCCAATGGCCATCCACAGGCCCCAGGGTGCCTCGGCTCGCTAGCGTCTGCTGCATGCATCGCGGCGTGCGGATCGTCCTGGCTCTCGTCGCGCTCCTCCTGGGGGCCGTCGCTGCCACCGGCATTGCCCTGGCCGCGGACC
>CAYFLO010000018.1:0-13478 GCA_964343995.1 uncultured Bifidobacteriaceae bacterium | reverse complement strand
GGCTGGCGACCCGGGTACTCGTTGAGGTACTTGCCGATCATCGCTGTGCGCACGCCGGCCGCCGAGAGCCACGTGGGCAGGCAGTCGTTCTGCTCGCCGAGGCGGGCGAACGTCGGCCAACCACCACCGGTGGCCTGGATGTTGGAGATGACGTGGTGGTTGTGGACGAACTGCGCGCGGAACACCGACGTGCGCGACGGGCAGCACAGCGAGTCGGTGACGACATGGTCGCTGAAGGTCATGCCCTGGGAGCGCAGGGCGGCGAGCCGCGGTACCTGCATGAAGGTCTGCCAGTCGAGGTCGTCGGCCATGATGAGGACAACGCCGGTGATGCCCGGGGTCGACGGGGCGTCGTCGGAAGCGGTCGTGGGAGGTGACGGCTCGGGGCTCGCACCGGCAGATGTCGCGACACCTGCCGACGCGACCAGCAGAGCGGTGACCATCACGGTGCCGAGAAGGCCTCGTCCCGGGATCCTCATGCGGCTGCCGCACCTGCGGCGGGTGACCGATGCAGGGTCTCGGGCATGCGCAGGACCAGCAGGAGAAGGGGCAGCGCCAGGCACGCGGCCAGAGCGAAGGCCCAGTCGAAGTCGAGGTAGTCGATGAGCAGGCCGGCGGCCAGCGGGCCGAGGATCACGCCGAAGTCACTCGCCATCTGGTAGGTCGCCACGACGATGCCACCGCGCTGCCCGCGCACGATGTCGCCCACGACGGCCGAAGGTGCGGTGGCGAAGAAGGCGCCGGCGATGCCCTGGATGCCCAGGGCGAGGAAGAACACGATCGTGACAATGGTCGAGGCGGGGCCGGCCGCATTGACGATGAGGTCGGTGACGGTGAGCAGGCCCATACCGCAGAAAGTGGCGGTCGTGCCGATGAGCAGGGCCCGGCGACGTCCCTCGGTGTCGGCCATGCGGCCGGCGGGGAACAGCAGCACGGCCTGCACGCCGGCGGAGGCCAGGAAGCCGAAGCCTGACAGCGACGGTCCGCGCTGCATCCCCTCCACGACGAACAGCGGGATCGCCGACGACCGCAGGCCCAGGGAGACGAAGCCGCTCACGAGACTCACGCTCACCGCAGCGCGATAGCCGGGATTGCCGAAGGCCTCGCGCAGACGCTCAAGCCTGTTGACCTCCGGTCCGGCGACCTTGGTCTCCAGGGCGATGAGCCGGGCACGGGCGAGGAACACCAGCGTGACGATCGACGCGGCGACAAGCGTGGCGCCGTAGACGAAGAAGGGCGCGCGCAGCGAGATGCCCACGACGAGCCCGCCGACCGCGGGCCCCGCGACACCACCGATGAGGAAACCGCCCTGGTAGACGCCGCTGGCACGACCACGCTGCTCCTCGGGCACCACCCGCAGCAGGAGCGCGAGCGCGGAGACGGTGAACATGCTCGACCCCAGGCCGCCGAGGCTGCGCAGGATGATGAGTTCGGGGAACGACTGCGAGAACCCGGCCGCGATGCTGGAGGCGGCCACGATGAGCAGGCCGGTGGCGAGCACGGTGCGCTCGCCGATGCGGTCGACAAGGCCGCCAGCGATGGGTGAGGTGACCAGGCGCATGAGCGCGAAACTGGAGACGACCATGCTGGCCTCGAAGGCCGAGACGCCGAAGCTTCGGGCGAAGACCGGGATGTCAGGCACGAGGATCCCGAATCCCAGACTCACGCAGAAGGCGACGGCGGCCAACACGCCCACCTCGCGCGGCAGGCCGGAGAACCAGCCGCGCGGATCCATCACCGGCTCACCCTACCCTCGGGGTGTGGGTTCCACGGATCGCGCAGAGGGCGGCACGCGCATGCGCGATGCTGAGCGCGCGCTGGTGTACAGCGCGGAGGACCGATGGTCGCTCCTGCTCGACAACGGTGGCACGCTCGACCTCTTCGGATCGCGCCTGGACCTGCCGGTGCAGAAGCGCTTCGGGTCGCTGGAGGCGATGCAGACATATGTCGATGCGGTGCTGTCGATGCCTGGCATCGACGCCGCACCGGTGCACGTGCGCGAGCGTGCCGGCCAGCGTCGGGCCCACTATGAGCCTGCGGGTGCGGTCATCGCGATTCCGATGGAAGAGCGGTGGGCTGCGCGCGAGGCCGTCGTGCTGCACGAACTCGCGCACCATTGCGCCTGCGTCGACAACGGCGAACTCGGGCACGGACCCGATTACCGTCGCTGGATGCTCATGCTCGTCGAGCGGGTGCTCGGTCCGCAGGCCACGCTCGTGCTGCGCGTGGGCTACGAGGATGCGGGGCTGCCCGTATGAGCGACCGCACCCTGGAGCGCATCGCCTCGCTGCTGGCCATGGCCGAGCGCACCGACAACACCGCCGAGGCCGATGCCTTCCTGATGAAGGCCCAGCAGCTGGCCACGCTCACGAGCATCGACCTGGCGGTGGCCCGGGCCCGCGTGGAGCGTCGCGAGGCGCGGCAGCAGCCGGAGGCCCGCACGACGCAGATTGGCGAGCGCGGTCGGCGCGCCAATCCGCACCTCATCTCGCTGTACGTCGCCATCGGGCACGCCAATGAGCTGCGCGTCGACGTGGCCTCCAGCAGCACCTACGTCATCGGCTACGGCATGCCGGCCGACCTCGACGTCGTCGAGACGATGTTCTCCACCCTGGCGGTACAGATGGTGCAGACCGGCCAGGCCTACGTCACGGCCGGCACGTGGCGCGGGGAGACCTACGTGGCCGGGCGTCGCGACCGCCGTCCGCACACCGCTCAGACCGCGCGCGCGGCGTTCTACCGGGCGTATGTCGCGCGCATCGGGGAGCGCTTGGAGCAGGCACGGCAGGAGACCCTGCGTGATCGCGCGGTGCCGCGTGCGCAACGGCACGACCGCGAGGTGGTGCTGCGGCAGAAGTCGCGCGAGATCGGTGCGTTCCATCGCGCCACATCGCAGGCGCGCGGATCGTGGGGCGGCTACTCCGGAGCAGTGCGCCGCGCCACCGGCTCGGCAGCCGATGCCGGGCGTGAGGCGGCATCGCGGGCGCGGCTCACCCGCCAGCGCGAACTGCCGGGAAAGGGCCCCGGGATCAGCGGGTAGGAACGGCGGACTCTGCTAGTGCGCGTAGGGCTCGACCTTCAGGATCTCCACGTCCATCGACTTGCCGTTGGCCAGCGTGTAGGTCGTAGCCTCGCCGACGCGCTTGCCGAGAACGGCCGCTCCGAGCGGTGATGTGGGGCTGTAAACCTCGATCGAGGCGTGCGCCGCCTCCTCGCGCGAGCCGAGCAGGAAGGTCTCCTCCTCGTCGAACGACGGGAAGCGCACGGTGACGACCTTGCCGCTGGCGACCTCGTCGGGTGCCGACTCGGGTGCACCGACCTGCGAGTGCTCCAGCAGGTGGCGAAGCTGGCGGACGCGGGCCTCGTTCTTGCCCTGCTCCTCCTTGGCGGCGTGGTAGCCGCCGTTCTCCTTGAGGTCACCCTCCTCGCGCGCCTGCTCGATGCGCGCGGTGATCTCGTGACGGATCGGGCCCTCGCGGTCGGCGAGCTCGGCGACGAGCCGGTCGTGGGCGTCCTGAGTGAGCCAGGTGATCTCGGTCATGGGCGAAAAGACTAGTGGGGCGCTGGGGATTGCGCTCAGCCGGCCCGCGTGCGCACGTAGTCGCTCACCACATAGTCACCGAGACGGTCGGCGTGTGCGGCCAGCACGCGTCCGCCATTGCGTCGGGCCATGGAGTCCAGGAATCGTTCGAGCGAGGGATCGTCGCCGAGCCGGAACCACGAGATCGGCACCCGCCGACGGGTCATGCGGTCGACCTGCGCGACCGTCTGCGCGATCGTCTCGGACTCCGGTGGGTAGGAGAACCATCCGGTGCCGTCGGGCATGAGCCGCGCGGTGGGCTCACCGTCGGTGACGACCAGCACGATCGGCTGCGCACCGGGGTGGGAGTCCAGGAACTTCCCGGCCAGCAGCAGCGCGTGGTGCAGGTTGGTGCCCTGCACGTGGCCGGCCGACAGGTCGGGCAGCTCGTGCGGCTGCACGTGCCGGGCCACGTCGCTGAACGCGATGATCGCCATCGCGTCGAGGGGGTAGGCGGTGGAGGCCAGCGAGTGCAGGGCCAGGGCCATCGTCTTGGCCTGGCGCCAGGTGTCGTTGACGACCATCGAGAACGACTGGTCGATGAGCAGGGCCACGGCGGCACGGGTGCGGGTCTCGGTCTCCTGCACCGCGAAGTCGTCGGGGTGCAGCATCGCTCCGCCCGACGCGGAGCCGTGGTGCGATGCGCGTCGCAATGCCGCGTTGCGCAGGGTGCCCACGACGTCGATGGGTTCCTCATCGCCGAAGGCCCATGCGCGGATGGTGCCGGTGGTTTCGCCGGCCGCGCCGGTGCGGCGCACGTCGTGTGCTCCGCGCTCGCCGGCGTCGAGTGAGGCGAAGACCTCGCGCAGCGCACTGCGGCCGATGCGGCGCACCGCCTTGGGTGTGAGTTCGAGTCGGTCGCCGTCGCGCTGCAGGTAGCCCTGGTCTTCCAGCCGCCGCTGCAGCTCGCGCAGGGCCTGGAGGTCGTCGCGGGCGCTGCGGCCGAGTGCACGCTCCACCGCTTCCTCGTCGATGTCGTCGAGGTCGGCGCGCGCATGTCCGTCGCCGAGGGACGCGTCGAGCTCCTCCAGGTCGGCGAGTTCGCTGAGGGCATCGGTGGCCTCGGGCAGGCCCAGGCGCTGCTCACCGTCCATGCGGGCTGGTCGGCGACGACCGAACTCCGGGCGCAGTGCGGCCAGGCGGTCCTGCAGTCCTGCCATCTCGGCGGCGAGCCCGGCATCGGCGAGGGCCTGGTCCATGGCGTCCTGCAGCTCGGCGCGCTGCTCAGGAGTCATCGACGTGAGCATGCGCTCCATGGCGGCTCGCCGACGCGCAAGCTCGTCGATGAACTCCTCCAGCGTCTCGGGCGCATCGGGCAGGAGGTCACGGTGCTTCTCGCGGAAGGCGTCGTAGTCGCCTTGCGTGGCCGTGCCCTGCGCGTGCTTGTCGAGCAGCTCGTTGAGGTCGCGCACCATCTCGCGAAGCGCCGTGCGATCGGCCTGGGCGTCGGGATCGGCCCCGGCGGCCTGCTGCAGTCGCTGCGACATACCGCGGAACTGCTGGTCGATCACATCGCGCTCCAGGCGCTGCCGCGCCTGCTCGTAGAGCTCACGCGCCTGCGGCGAGCGCCAGTCGTACGTCGACAGCTCGCGCATCGCCCGGGCGATGTCGTCGGGCACGTTGTCGAGCACGGCCTCGCGGAAGCGGGCATCGTCGGACGGGTCGGGGAACAGTTCGGATCGCTCGGCTTCAATCGCGCCGTCGACGAGATCGCGAAGGTCGTCCAGGAGTCCGGTCATGCTGCCGGACTTCTCCAGGCGCCGGCGCTGCTCGCGGATGCGCCGGGCCATCTCCGACAGTCCCTGGCGCCCTTGAGTGCCCGAGCGCAGCAGATCACGAAGGGCCTCCTGCACCGACTGGCCGTCCATGATCCGCTGCGCGAGCTCATCGACGCCCGCCGCCGCATCCGGGGGAGCGGCGAGGGGATCGGGCCCGTCGTGGAACGCGCCGTAGCGGACGCCGGTCACGCGAACCCGATCACGCTGTACCGGGTCGCGGAACGCCGCCGAAGCGGGTGACGGTGCCGACGACGTCCTTGTCGATGCGGCGGGTGAGCCACAGTCCTTCGAGCGCGAACTCCAGGCACGACGCGAGCAGCGCGGGGCTGGCCGGGGCGTCGGGCTCGAGCACTGACACCAGCCGCCCGGTGCCCTCCAGTGGACCAAGTTCGTCAAGAATCGCGGACGCGGTGACGAGATCGCCGCTGAGCAGAGAGCCGCCCTCGTCGAACCACTCCACCAGCGCGGTGAGCAGGGGCCGCACCGATGCCCCGCCCAGGTGCTCGCGCCAGGCCTCGGCGGTGGCGCGGCGTGCGAGCAACGCGAGGGTCTCGTTCTCGCTGCCCTCCTCGCTCACGTCGAACTCGACCTTGCCGCGCAGGGTGGGCACGACGGAGGCGAGGTCACCGATGCGCGCCACCGCGACGGTCTCGCCGGTGACCGCGGCGCGGCGCAGGGCAGCACCGGACAGTGACTCAGCACAGGCGATGGCAAAGCGCGCGGAGACGCCGCTGCGGGCGTCGACGGCCGGCGAGCGGCGCACGTCGCGCGCGAACCGGGCGACGACCTCGAGCAGATGGTCGGGCACGAGTGCGTCGAGCCGGGCCTCCTGGCGCAGCAGCGCGACCTCGAGCTCGACCGTCGGCGGGTAGTGCGTGCGGATCTCGGCGCCGAAGCGGTCCTTCAGCGGGGTGATGATGCGGCCGCGGTTGGTGTAGTCCTCGGGGTTGGCGCTGGCGACGACAAGCAGGTCCAGCGGCAGGCGCAGGCGGTAGCCGCGCACCTGGATGTCGCGCTCCTCCAGCACATTGAGCAGGGCGACCTGGATGCGCTCGGCGAGGTCGGGAAGCTCGTTGATCACCAGGATGCCGCGGTTGGTGCGCGGCACCAGGCCGTAGTGGATGGTCTCGGCGTCGCCCAGGCTGCGACCCTCGGCGACCTTGACCGGGTCGATGTCGCCGATGAGGTCACCGACGGAGGTGTCGGGCGTGGCCAGTTTCTCTGACAGTCGCTCATCGCGGTGCAGCCACGAGACCGGCAGGTTGGCGCCGACCTTGGCGGCCAGGCGCTGGCAGCGCACGCACACCGGCGCGGTCGGCTCGTCGTGGATTTCGCAGCCGGAGACGACGGGGATCCACTCGTCGAGCAGCGCCGGAAGCGTGCGCAGCAGCCGGGTCTTGCCCTGGCCGCGCTCGCCCAGGAGTACGAGGTCGTGCCCGGCGAGCAGCGCCCGCTCGACCTCGGGCACCACGGTGTCGTCGAAGCCGACGATGCCCGGCAGCGTCGGCTCACCTGCGGCCAGGCGAGCGGCGAGGTTGGCGCGCAGTTCGTCCTTGACGGTGCGAGGGACGTAGCCGGAGGCGAGCAGTGCTCCCAGCGTGGTGTCGGCGGGACGGGTGGTGCCGTCAGCGTGCGTCGCGGTGCCCATGGCACGACGGTAGATCGTCAGGGCGCCGGCTGCACGGGCGGGACCACACCCGGCGGGAACTGCGGGGGGATCACCTGCGGGGCCCCGTCGGCGCTGCAGCCCAGGATCTCCACGACGTAGGCGGGAGCCAGGGTGTGCAGGCGGTAGTCGGTGCGGCCGGTGGCCTCGACGGAGGTGTAGCCGACGTCGATGTGCTGGTCATCCTGGGCGCGCAGGACGCAGGTGGCCCGGGGCACGTTGATATCGAAGGTGAGGTCGACCCGGTCGGGAGCGGCGACGGTCCAGGTGATGAGCCGGCCGGACACCGACGGGTGGGCGAGGTTCCAGCCCACATAGGCCAGCGCGCCCACGAACGCCAGGACCACGATGACGGCGAGCACGCGGGTGCCCCGGCGCGGACGGTCCAGGCCGTAGCGCGCGCGCATCGCGGGGCTGAGCTGGCCCGGCGGGAAGGGTGAGGGCACATAGGGGACACTAGCCCCGTGTCACAGACCCCCCTGCGCCTCATGGCGGTGCACGCCCACCCCGACGACGAGTCGAGCAAGGGTGCGGCCACGACGGCCCGCTACGTCAGTGAGGGCGTCGCGGTCATGGTCGTCACGTGCACCGGTGGCGAGCGTGGTGACGTCCTCAATGCCGCCGTGCAGGCCGACGTCGACGAGCTCGGGCTCACCGAGGTGCGCCAACGCGAGATGGCGCGGGCCGCGCAGGTGCTCGGCGTCGAACACGCATGGCTGGGCTTTCCCGACTCCGGCTACCCCGAGGGCGATCCGCTGCCGCCGCTGCCGCAGGGCTGCTTCGCCGACCTGCCGCTGGAGGCCACGATCCCCGGGCTCGTCGCGCACCTGCGCACGTTCCGGCCGCACGTCGTGACGACGTATGACGAGAACGGCGGCTACCCGCATCCCGATCACATCCGCACGCACGAAGTGACGATGGCGGCGATCGAGGCGGCCGCCGATCCGTCGTACGCACCACCTGTGGGCATCGACGTCACCGTGCCGGCCGAGCCGTGGCGGGTGCTGAAGGTCTACTACAACAAGCAGTTCAGCAAGCCGCGCGTGCTCGCCCTGCACCAGGCGATGCTCGACGCTGGCGAGGAGTCGCCCTACGTCGACTGGCTCACGCGCTGGGACGATCGCGACGATGCCGGCGACCTCACCACCCGCGTGCCCGCCGCCGACTGGTTCCACGTGCGCGACGCGGCGCTGCGTGAGCACCGCACGCAGATCGACCCCGAGGGGTTCTGGTTCAAGGTGCCGCTGGAGATGCAGCGCGCGGCCTGGCCCACCGAGGACTTCCAGCTGGCGCACTCCCACGTGCCCACCAGCCTGCCGGAGGACGACCTGTTCGCCGGACTGCGCGGAGCGGAGGGTGTGCGATGAACGAGGGTCCCGAGACCGACCTGCAGAAGATCATCGACGGCGCCGGCCCCATCGCCGGTTTGTTCGTGCTCGTACTTCTCGTGGCGGTCTTCCTGCTGTGGTGGTCGATGAACCGCCAGCTCAAGCGCATCGACCCCTCGCTCAAGCCCGGTTACGACGACGAGCTTCAGGCACGCGACCGCGAGTACACCGCCGAGGCCGTCGCGCGCGGTGAGCAGGAGGCGCAGGCGCGCGATGCTGCTGCCGCGCCACCGCCGGATGAGCAGCCCGGCGCGTAGCGCGCTGCGCACCGCGGCCTCGCCGCGCGGCCTGCTCGCGCTCGTCCTCGTCATCGTTGCCGTCATCGCCACAGTGCTGCTGGGGCGATGGCAGTGGGAGCGCACCCAGGGGATCCTCGCGGCCGAGCGGGCCGCCCAGGCCGCTCGCGTGCCGATCGCCGACGTCATCCCTGGGGATGCCACCGAACTGCCCGATGGTGCGTACGGGCACGCGGTTTCACTCGCGGGCACCTGGAATCCGCAGGCGCAGGCGATCGTGGTCAACCGCGCGCTCGACGGTAACGCCGGAGTGTGGATCGTCACCGGCCTCACGTTGGACTCCGGCGGCACGGCCGCGGTCGTGCGCGGATGGCTGCCCGACGCGACGGCGCCCGGAGCGGTCCCGCCAACCGGGCACGTCGAGGTCGACGGGGTCGTGCAGCCCGAGGAGAACTTCTACGCCGGCGCGCAGGAGTCCGCGGGTTCCATCGCCGCACTGTCGAACCTGTCGAGCGCCCTGGGCACGTCGGTGCTGCCCGGGTACGTGCTGCTCACCTCCGAGCGCCCGGTGGCGTCACCGGCGCCCTCGCCGCTGCCGGCTCCTCCGCCCGCCGACGTGCCGTTCCCGCTGCGCAACTTCGTCTACGCCATCCAGTGGTGGATCTTCGGGCTCTTCGCCGTCGTGGTCTTCGCCTGGTGGCTGTGGCGCGGACCGCGCGAGCGCACGGGCGACCCGACGGCGGATCCGGGCACCGTCCACTAGCGTGTCGGCCGTGATCAGCGTCATCGGCGAGGCCCTCGTCGACATCATCGTCGACCCACGTGGCGAAGTGACGTCGGTCGTCGGCGGGGCGCCGCTCAACACCGCACGCACGTGCGCACGTCTGGGCCTGGAGACCGCCTTCCTCGGCGGTGTCTCGACCGATGCGTTCGGCGGCCGGATCATGCGGCTGCTCCAGGCCGACGGCGTGCGCCTGGGCCTGGGCCACCAGGTGCCCGAGCCCACCACGCTCGCCATCGCCCAGATCGACGAGTCCGGCGCCGCCACCTACCGCTTCATGATGGAAGGCACGTCGGCGGCGGCGATCACGCCGCAGGCCGCAGTCGAGGCCGTGCGCGCGCAGGGCGATGCGTGTCGGGTGATCCATGCGGGCACCCTGGGCCTGGTGCTGCAGCCGCTCGCTGATGCCACCGTCGCCGTCGTGGAGTCCGCGCGCGACGACCAGATCGTCATGATCGACCCCAACTGCCGACCCAGTGTGATGACCGGGTCGACCGTGTTCGCACAGGCCCTTGCCTCGGTGCTCGTACGCGCCGACATCATCAAGGTCAGCGGTGACGACCTTGAGTTCATCTCTCCCTCGGTCCCGGTACTGCAGGCCGCGCGCGAGCTGCACGCCACGTCCGGCGCCGTCGTGCTCCTCACCGACGGGGCGAAGGCCGTGCACGTGCTCGTGGGCGGCGCTGAGGTGGTGCTGGAGGTGCCGCGCGTGCCGGTCGCCGACACCGTCGGGGCCGGCGACTCCTTCAGCGGCGGCTTCCTCGCGAACTGGATGACGCGCGGCCTCACCCGTGCCGACCTTGCTCGCATCGACGACGTCGTCGAGGCGGCGCGCTATGGCATTGCGGTCGCCGGCGTCACCTGCCAGCGGCCCGGTGCCGATCCACCGCGGCCCGACGAGGTGCCCGGGTTCGGAAAGTCCGCCTCATGAGGAGTGCAGCGTGAAGGGTCTGAAGGGCGCGTTCCTGCGCTATCGGGTGATGGCCTACGTCACCGGCGTCGTGCTCGCCGTGGCATTCGTCTGGCTGATCATCGGTCGTCTCTTCCTGGGCTACGGCGACGAGGCCGCGCGCCCTGCGCTCTACGGCTACCTGTGGATCGCGCACGGCTGGCTGTACTTCCTGTACCTCATCACCGGAGTCGACCTGGCGTTCCGGGTGCGCTACAGCCTGCTGCGCACGGTGGGGATCCTGCTCGCCGGCACGATTCCGTTCATGTCGTTCGTGTCGGAGTACTTCGTCCACAAGGACATGAAGGCCCGCGGCGTCGTCTCCTAGGACGCTGCCCCCAGGACACGTCCCCGCAGTTAGGACAGCGACCAGTCGATCGGGTCCCCACCAAGCTCGTCGAGAAGTTCGTTCGCCGCACTGAATGGTCGCGACCCAAAGAACCCGCGGTCAGCCGACATCGGGCTGGGATGCGCGCTGGTGATCACCGGCACGTCGGGCAGCATCGGCTCCAGCGCCTGCGCATCGCGCCCCCACAGGATTGCCACGAGCGGGGCATCGTCGCGGTCGACGAGTGCGCCGATCGCCGCCGCGGTGATCTCCTCCCAGCCGATGCCACGGTGGCTGCCGGGCTCGCCCAGCTGCACGGTGAGCACGCGATTGAGCAGCAGCACTCCCTGCTGCGTCCACGGAGTGAGGTCACCGTTGGTGGGCAGCGCGCAGCCGATGTCGTCGACGAGTTCGCGGTAGATGTTGGACAGGCTGCGCGGCAGCGGCCGCACCTCGGGGGCGACGGAGAACGACAGACCCACCGCATGACCGGGCGTGGGATACGGATCCTGCCCGACGATGAGCACGCGCACGTCGGGCAGCGGCTGCTCGAACGCGCGCAGGATGCGGGTGCCTCCTGGAGCCCAACCCCGTCCCGCGGCCGACTCCTCGCGGAGGAATGCTCCGATGGCGGCCAGGCGCTCCTCGTGCGGCGCCAGCGCCGGGAGCCACGTGGGGTGGACGAGGTCCGCGAAGCCGGCCATGGCCAGCGACCCTAGTCGCGTCCGGCCGCACCTGCCTCGTCGATGAGCGCGCGCACGTACGGCGTGGTCGGAGCCATCAGCACGTCGGCGATGGCGGCGTCCTGGGTGACGCGTCCGTCCTCGATGACCACCAGGCGCGACGCGAGCGCGAGTGCATCGCGAAGGTCATGCGAGACCAGCAGTGTCGTGCCGGCGAAGTCGGTGAGTGCGGATGCCAGCAGTGCGCGCACCTCGCGCCGGGACTCCACGTCGAGCGCGGCCATCGGCTCGTCCAGGAGCAGCACCGAAGGCCGGGTGGCCAGGGCCCGGGCGAGGGCGACCCGCTGCGCCTGGCCGCCGGACAGCTGCCCCGGTAGTCGCGCGGCCAGCGAGGTGAGCTGCAGGCGCTCGAGTTCGACGTCGGCCAGCGCGCGCGCCTGCGCACGCGAGAGTCCGGCACTACGGGGCCCGAAGGACACGTTGTCGCGCACCGACAGGTGCGGAAAGAGCAGGTAGTCCTGGAACACCACGCCCACGCGTCGCTTCTGCGGAGCGACGAGCACGTCACCGCCGTCGTCGACGGTGACGCCGTCGATGGCGACCATGCCGGTATCGATCGGCTGGAGTCCGGCGATGGCACGCAGCACGGTGGACTTGCCGGCGCCGTTGGGACCGACGATGGCGGTGACGGTGCCGCGTTCGGCGGCCAGCGACACGTCGACCGTCATCTCCCCGCGCTGCACACGGGCTGCGAGCTGCACGCTCATGCCGCGCTCCCGCCGCGCAGGTATCGCCCGCGCAGGAGGACAAGCACGGTGATGCTCACCGCGAGGAGGACGATCGACAAGGCGATCGCCACGGAGCGGTCGGTCTCCAGTGCGGAGTAGACGGCCAGCGGCATCGTCTGCGTGACGCCGGGGAAGCTGCCGGCGAAGGTGATGGTGGCGCCGAACTCGCCGAGTGCGCGGGCCCAGCACAGCACGGCGCCGGCGACGAGTGCCGGCCAGGCGAGCGGCAGGGTGACGCGGCGGAACGTGGTCCACGTGGATGCGCCGAGCGTGGCGGCGGCGTCCTCCATGCGCCGGTCGACGGCACGGAACCCGCCCTCGACGGCGATGACGAGGAACGGCATTGCGACGAACGCCTCGGCGATGACGACTCCGGCGGTGGAGAACGGCAGTTGGATGCCGAGGGCGCCGTACAGCCACTGCCCCACGAGGCCGCGGCGACCGAGGGCCGCGAGTAGGGCCACGCCGGCCACGACCGGCGGAAGCAGCAGGGGTACGAGCACGAGTGCCCGCCACACCCGAGTGCCGGGCAGCGCATCACGGGCGAGCAGCCACGCCAGAGGCACACCGATGACCAGCGCTACCGCCGTGGCCATGAGCGAGGTCTCCATCGACAGGCGCAGCGCGGCGAGTGCGTCAGGGCTGGTCAGGATGCCGGCGAAGGAGCCCCATGGCGCCTGGGTGAGGAGCGCGATGAGCGGCACAACGAGGAACGCCAGCGCCACCGCACCCGGGATCACGATGAACCACGGGCGCTGACCGCGCCGACGACGCCGCGACATGATGCTCCCGCGCTACCAGGGCTTGGCGAAGCCGTAGGCGCGCAGAAGCCCCTGCGACGACAGGCTGTAGCGCACGTAGTTGACGAAGGTCTGCGCGGTGACCGCATTCCGCGTCGCGTTGACCGTGGCGATGGGGTACGTCGTGGTCACGTTGACCTGCGGAAGGATCGCCACGGACGAGACCTTCTTGCCCGCGAAGCGGGCGTCGGTGACGTAGACGATGCCGGCGTCGAGGTCGCCGGATTCCACTTTGGCCAGCAGGCCGCGCACGTCGAGCTCCCTGGTCACGGGCGTGACCGACACACCATTGAGCTTCAGGAGATCGCGAGCCGCGGCGCCGCAGGGCACCGCGGTGTCGCAGAGGCCCACCCTGACCCCAGGTTTCGCGAGGTCGCCCAGGGATCCGATGCGGGCGGGATTGTCCGGCGGCATGACGATCGCCATGGTGTTCTTGGCGAAGAGCAGCGGCTGGCCGACGAGCCCGGCGTTGACGGCCTTCCACATCGTCGGCTCCGAGGC
>CAYFLO010000017.1:11864-14102 GCA_964343995.1 uncultured Bifidobacteriaceae bacterium | reverse complement strand
GTGATCGTGTTCGACGACGCGATCGGCGAGTAGTTCTCGTCGTAGTTGGTGGCCGTGAGCTGCAGCGGCGAGCCCCCGGACGGAACCTGGAACGACAGCGTGGCCGTGGTGCCGGCGCCGAAGCCGATGGGGGCCTGAGCCCACTGAGTGCCGTTCTGGTCGAGCAGTACGACGGTGCCGACCTGCACGGGTCGCACGGTGTACTGCACCTGGGCGCCGGGCGCGGAGGACGTCGGCCCGGACAGGCTGAGGTCGGCCGCGTGGGCGGGGGCGGCGAGGGTGAGCGCCCCGGCGATGACCGCCAGCGTTGTGGCGGCGGCCGCAAGGGCCTTGCGGATGGGTGACATGGGTCTCCTTGGGTGAAGGTTCGCCCTACGGTAGCCGAGAGCCGCCGGTATAGGCTGTGTCGCGCTTCGGGCGATTGGCTCAGTGGTAGAGCACTCGCTTCACACGCGAGGGGTCACTGGTTCGAACCCAGTATCGCCCACCGAGGCCGGTGTGCCGGCCGCATCCATGCTCGCCTGTCAGCGCCAGCCCTTGCCCGAGAAGAAGCTGCGCAGCTTGGCGAAGAACCCACGGGCTTTGGGTCGTTGCGGAACCGGAGCTGTGACCGCCGGGTCGTCAAGGTAGTGCCGGGCGAACCCCTTGGCCGCGTACTTCCAGGGCGGGGTCGCGGGCAGGTGGGCACCGGGGGACCTCTCGACTGGACCCTCGCGGAAGGTCATGCGGCGATTGGGAACGTCGTAAGGATCGACGTCGACGGCGGTAGACCCCGAGGGCATGCCCGCGCCTGCGTCGGAGAATGACGACTCGTCCGGTGAATCGGCGCGGGCGAAGAGGGGGTGGTCGTAGTCCGAGGCGTGCGGACTGATGGGGTCGAGGTTGCGTGCATCGTCGTACATGGGGATGCGTGCCTGCTGTCGCAGGAGATTTGCGTACTGCTGATCGGGGTCACCTTGTGCGGGTGCTGGCCGGGACAGATTCATGTCTCGCAGGTCGGAGTCGGTGAAGTCCTGGCTGGGCCGCCGGGCCAAGAAGTCCGATTCCTCGCGAGGCGCGTCAGCGAGGCCGCCCTCGGCATGGCGTCGGGTGCGCTGGTCAAGTCGGCGTCCTGACGTTGATTTGTCGAGGCCGCGGGCGTACAGACCATTGAGGCCGCCGGGCATGCTGGGAGCGTAGGGCTACTCGCGGGGGCCGTGGGTACCATCGGGGTCACGAGTTCACGCAGGGGTAACTGCGGAGCACTAGACAAGGGGATTCCGGTGACCACGACCGCTTTCGACCGGGTCGGGGGCGACCGGAGTGTCGTCGCCGCCCGCATCAATGGAGAACTCCGCGACCTAGCCACGCCGGTCACGGATGCCGACGTCGTTGAGCCGGTGGGAGTGGACTCTCCCGAGGGCCTTGCCATCCTGCGCCACTCCAGCGCGCACGTGCTCGCTCAGGCCGTGCAGGAGGCGTTCCCCGAGGCCAAGCTCGGTATCGGCCCGCCGATCAAGGACGGCTTCTACTACGAGTTCGACGTGCCCACGCCGTTCACGCCCGATGACCTCGCCGATCTGGAGAAGCGGATGGTCGCGATCGTGAAGTCGCGACAGAAGTTCTCCCGTCGGGTCGTCGACGAGGCGTCCGCGGTGCGCGAGCTCGCGGGCGAGCCATACAAGCTTCGGCTCATCGGCAGCGAGGGCGGCGCTGAGGTCATGGAGGTCGGCGGCAAGGAACTGACCATCTACGACAACCTCGACGCCAAGTCCGGCGAGGTGTGCTGGAGCGACCTGTGCCGCGGGCCGCATGTTCCCGACACGTCCTACATCGCCCCGAATGCCTTCAAAGTGATGCGGTCATCGTCCGCGTACTGGCTGGGCGACCAGAAGAACGAGCAACTGCAGCGCGTCTACGGCACGGCCTGGCCGTCCAAGGACGAGCTCAAGGAGTACCTCACCTTCCTGGAGGAGGCCGAGAAGCGCGACCACCGGCGCCTCGGGGCCGAGCTCGACCTGTTCTCCTTCCCCGAGGAGATCGGCTCCGGTCTGGCGGTGTTCCATCCCAAGGGCGGTGTGGTGCGACGAGTGATGGAGGAGTACTCCCGCAAGCGCCACCAGGAGGCGGGGTATGAATTCGTCAACACCCCGCACATCACCAAGGGAACGCTCTTTGAGGTGTCCGGCCATCTGGACTGGTACGCCGACGGCATGTACCCGCCCATGCAGCTCGACGGCGAGGTGGATGCCGACGGCA
>CAYFLO010000017.1:6316-11854 GCA_964343995.1 uncultured Bifidobacteriaceae bacterium | reverse complement strand
CTTTTCGAGTTCGGCACGGTGTACCGATACGAAAAGTCCGGTGTGGTGCAGGGCCTCACCCGGGCCCGCGGTTTCACCCAGGACGACGCGCACATCTACTGCACCCGCGAGCAGATGGCCGACGAGCTCGACGACCTGCTCGACTTCGTGCTGGGCCTGCTGCGTGACTACGGCCTCACCGACTTCTACCTGGAACTGTCGACCCGCGATCCGAACAAGAGTGTGGGCACCGACGAGGCGTGGGCGGAGGCCACCGAGACGCTTCGTCAGGCCGCGGAGCGCCAGGGTCTGGAGCTCGTTCTCGATGAGGGTGGAGCCGCGTTCTACGGCCCGAAGATCTCGGTGCAGGCCAAGGACGCCATCGGTCGCACCTGGCAGATGTCGACGATCCAGGTCGACTTCAACCTGCCGGAGCGGTTCGGCCTGGAGTACCAGGCGTCCGACGGCACCCGCCAACGGCCGGTGATGATCCACCGCGCTCTGTTCGGTTCGATCGAGCGCTTCTTCGCCGTGCTGCTGGAGCACTACGCGGGCGCTTTCCCGCCGTGGCTGGCACCGGTTCAGGTCGTCGGCATCCCCATCACCGACGAGCACGTGGCCTATCTCGACGATGTTGCGGCGCAGCTGCGTGCCCGCGGGATCCGGGTGGAGGTCGATGCATCGGACGACCGCATGCAGAAGAAGATCCGCAATGCGCAGAAGCAGAAGGTGCCGTTCATGCTCATCGCCGGCGACGACGATGTCGCAGCCGGGGCGGTGTCGTTCCGCTACCGCGACGGTACGCAGAAGAACGGCGTCCCGGTGGCCGAGGCGATCGACGAGATCGTGGCCGCCGTCGAGTCGCGCGTGCAGGTCTGACATGACCGACGCCTGGGACCGGCTCTACACCCCGCACCGCATGACGTATCTGCGCGGCGAGGGCAAGCCGTCCAGTCCGCATGCGCGTGAGGAGTGCCCGTTCTGCCTGGCGCCCGACCTGCCCACGGACGACGGCCTGGTGGTCGTGCGCGGGCAGACCGCCTACGTGGTGATGAACCTGTACCCGTACAACTCTGGGCACCTGATGGTGTGTCCCTACCGCCACGTGGCCGACTACACCGACCTCACCGTTGACGAGGTGTCCGAGATCGGCGCGCTCACCCAGGACGCCATGCGCACCCTGCGCGAGGTCTCCGGCGCCCACGGGTTCAACATCGGCATGAACCAGGGAGCGATCTCGGGAGCGGGGATCGCCGGTCATCTGCACCAGCATGTGGTTCCACGCTGGGGCGGCGACACCAATTTCATGCCGATCATCGGCGGCACCAAGGTGCTGCCGCAGCTGCTCGCCGACACTCGGGCGCTGCTCGAGGCGAGCTGGCCGCAGGACTAGTCGTCCGCCGTGCCGACCGCGGAGGCGGTCAGTGCGGCGAGAAGTGAATCGAGGTGCCCACGGCTGACGGCCTCCGGCGAGGTCGCCAGCAGGGGGAACAGCGTCGTGTCGCGCACCTGGCCGACGAAGGCGGCATTCCACTGCTCGCACGTGATGGGGGCATCGTCGACGAAGGCATCGAACAGGTCCGTCGTGGCGCCGGTGGCCACCAAGGTTCGGGCCTCGTCGATGAACTCCGCCGCGACAGCACGGTGTCCGGCATCGGCGGGCTGGCAGGTGACGGTTCCGTTGACCTGCGCTTCCACGTCCTCGCAGAGCAGGTCCAGCGTGCCGATGACCGACTCGTCGTCGTGGAGGACGGGAAGCCAGCGCGCCAGCACCTCGGAGTCCAGGGCGCGGCGGCACATCGCCTCCAATTCGGTCAGGTCGATGACTGCGTCGTCCAGATCGAGGGCAAGGACCAGGCGTGGGCAGTCGTAGGGCTCCTGCGCCCACTGCTGCGACACCA
Source organism: uncultured Bifidobacteriaceae bacterium (assembly GCA_964343995.1). Taxonomy (GTDB): domain Bacteria; phylum Actinomycetota; class Actinomycetes; order S36-B12; family S36-B12; genus JBAWXR01. The sequence continues at coordinate 9,974 of CAYFLO010000017.1, read as the reverse complement.
GCCCACTGACTCCGTCCCGGCACGACGTCACGGCAATGACCAGGTCATCCGGCTGGGATGCGGGCGTGGGCACGATGCGCGATCCCAGCCACGCACGGGCAGTTGCGATGGCCACCTCATCGGGGGCCAGGAGTCGGGCCCGCAGGGCCGCAGTGCTCACGCCGGCAAGCATGGCACGGCCATAGGGATCCCGGCCGATAGCATCGGGTTGTGCTCAATAACCCCGGGGCGCGTCGCGTCATCGCGGGCGTGATCGAGCCGCCGGCCCGCCTGCTGCTCGCGTTGCACGTGTCACCTGATGCGGTCACGGTCGTGGGAACGATCGGCGCTTCCGCTGCCGCCCTGTGGTTCATCCCCCGCGGTGACTTCCTGTGGGCCCTGCTCATCGTCCTGGTCTTCGCGCTGTCCGATCTCCTCGACGGAACAATGGCGCGGCTGCGCGGCACGAGCGGACCCTGGGGCAATTTTCTGGATGCGACGCTCGACCGCGTCACTGACGCTGCGATCTTCGCGTCCGTGGCGCTGTACGGCGCCGCACACGCGAACGCGTGGATCACCGGAGGTGCGCTTCTCGCCCTGGCCACCGGTCAGGTCGTCTCCTACGCCAAGGCGCGAGCCGAAGCCGTGGGTGCGACAGCCAATGTGGGGATCGCCGAACGCGCCGAGCGCCTGATCATCACCGGCGTGGGCGTGCTGTTCGCCGGATTCGGCATCACCCTCGCGCTCACCATCGCCATGTGGGTCGTGGGGGCACTCGGACTGATCACCATCGTCCAGCGCATGGTGCACGTACGTCGGCAACTGGCCGGCTCCCGCGACTGATGGCTTCCCGAGCGGCCGACGCCGCAACGTCCGCAGCGTTCTCGCTGGGCTGGTCGGCGGTTCGCCGTCTCCCCGAGCGCTCGGCCTACCGTCTTTTTGAGCGCACCGCGGATCGCGTGTGGGCTCGTCAGGGCGCCGGGGTCGTGCAATACGAGCGCAATCAGTCGCGGGTGCACCCGGACGCCACCCGGGCCGACCTGCGTGAACTCAGCCGCCTGGGGATGCGCAGCTACCTGCGCTACTGGTGCGACGCCTTCCGACTTCCCTCCTGGAGCCAGCAGCGCATCCGCGACACCTTTGTGCTCCAGGGGGGCGAGGTACTCGATGCGGCCATGGCCGCAGGCGCGGGCGCGATCATGGTGGTGGATCACGGCGGTAACTGGGACCACGCCGGCGCCTGGGGGGCCCTGCGCTACGGCGGCCTCACCACCGTGGCGGAGCACCTGCGCCCCGAGGCACTGTTCCAGCAGTTCCTTGCCTATCGCGCGTCTCTGGGCATGGAGATCCTGCCGCTCGGTGATCCCGACACCTTTCGCACTCTCGTATCCCGAGTACGTGCGGGTGGTCTCGTGCCGCTGGTGGGGGACCGCGATATCAGTCGTCGCGGGATCGTTGTGGACTTCTTCGGGGAGCCCGCCTCCTTCCCCGCCGGCCCGGCACTTCTGGCCGTGCTCACGGGCGCGCCCTTGCATCCTGTTCCGCTCACGTACGGTGACGGCATCGCGATCGGCACCGTTCTGCCGCGAATCGTCCCGCCGACGACCGGAACCCGGGAGGAGCGGGTGACGGCCACAACCCAGGCCATCGCTGATGCCTTCGCCGGCGCGATCCGCGAGCGCAGCTGGGACTGGCATGTGATGCAGCCGCTGTGGCAGGCCGATCTCGATCCCGCGCGGCGCGCGTCATGAGGATCGGCCTGGTCTGCCCTTACGCGTGGGACATCCCCGGCGGTGTGCGCTCTCACGTCTCCGACCTCGCGCAGGCGTTGGCCGACCACGGTCACGACGTGGGAATGCTCGCCCCGGCGATCGATCCGTCGACCCTGCCGTCGTGGGTGAGTGACGGAGGGCGTCCGCTGGCCATCCGGTACAACGGGTCTGTCGCTCGGCTGTCGTTCGGCGTCAAGGCGACACAACGGGTGCGCGGGTGGATCCGGGAGGGCGGGTTCGACCTGTTGCATGTCCACGAACCCATCGCTCCGAGCCTGTCGTTGCTGGCGGTGTGGTCGGCTCGAGGGCCGCTTGTGGCCACCTGGCACTCGTCCAAGGACCGATCACGCCTGCTCGCGGCCAGCGGCTTCATCGCCCAGACAGCCATGGAGAAGATCCGTGGGCGGATCGCGGTGAGTGAGGACGCACGCCGATTCCTCGTCGGCCATCTCGGTGGTGACGCCGTGCTCATCCCCAACGGTGTTCGGGTGCGTGATTTCGAAGGTGAGGATCGCCTCAGCGGTGTGCCGCAGGACGTGCGCACGGCCCTGTTCCTGGGACGCATGGATGAGCCACGCAAGGGTCTGACAGAGCTGCTTGCCGCATGGGAGCTGCTCGATGATCCCGCAGCCATCCTTGTCGTGGCCGGCCCCGGAGACGTGGAGGAGCATCGGGCGCTGGTGCCGGAGGCGATCCGCGACCGGGTGCTGCTGCTGGGCACGCTCAGTGACGCGGACAAGGCACGCGCCCTGCGGTCGGTCGACCTCTACGTCGCGCCGCACACCGGTGGCGAGTCGTTCGGAATCGTCCTGGTGGAGGCCATGGCGGCGGGGACCCCGATCATCGCCTCGGATCTCCCGGCCTTCCGACGGGTGCTGGAGAACGGCACGAGCGGAATGCTCGTCCCCGTGGGGGATTCGGCCGCCCTTGCCTCAGGTATCAGTCGCCTTCTCGTCGACGACATGGCGCGGTCCGAGCTGGCCGACGCCGGCCGACGTCGGGTGCAGGAGTTCGACTGGGATCGTGTCGTCGACGAGGTCATCGCGGTCTACGAGAGCGTGCACACACCCGGAGAGCGCGTGACCGAGGACCTGCGCGGGCAGATCGTCGGACGACTGGCGCGCTCGGGAGACGGATCATGAGCGGGGGAGCGATCGCACTCGTCGTGATCGGCGTCCTCGTCGTCCTGGGGTTCGGGGTGTACCTGAGTTCGACGGCGGGGCGTCTCGACCGCCTGCACAAGCGCATCGATTCCTCGGACCTCTCGCTCGACGCGCACCTGCTGCGTCGGTCCTCCGTGGCCCTGGAGCTGGCGACCAGTGGGTGGCTGGACCCCGCCACCAGCATCGTTCTGGCGCAGGCGGCGCATGGGGCCCGCCTGTCGGCGGATGACGACCCAGCGCTACGGGCGGCTGCGGAGTCCGAACTCACGGACGCCCTCGCGGTGGCCTTGGACGCCGATGCCCTCGCCGAGGTCATGTCCGCTCCCGGGGGCCGGCAGGTCCTGGAGGAACTGGATGCCTCCTGCCGACGGGTGGAGCTGTCCCGTCGCTTCCACAACGACGCCGTTCAGGCTTGCCGACAGCTGCGGGATCAGGGCCTCGTGCGCGTGTTCCGCCTGGCCGGGCACACGCCCTGGCCCCAGACCGTGGAGCTGGACGATGCCATCCCCGAAGGGCTGCGCGAGGCCCTCTAGGGGGGAGGGGCGAAACCCGCCGCGGAGAGGGAATGGCCCGGACGGCCTACGATGGGGCCGCCGTCGGGCCGGCGGCGTGATCCTGGAGGTTCCCCATGTCTGAGGCCATTGTCGGCACCCAGCGCGTCAAGCGCGGGATGGCTGAGATGCTCAAGGGCGGCGTCATCATGGACGTCGTCACGCCCGATCAGGCGAAGATCGCCGCAGACGC
>CAYFLO010000017.1:0-6306 GCA_964343995.1 uncultured Bifidobacteriaceae bacterium | reverse complement strand
GCACTCGAGCGCGTTCCGGCCGACATCCGGGCTCAGGGCGGCGTGGCCCGCATGAGCGACCCCGACATGATCCAGGGGATCATCGAGGCCGTCACCATCCCCGTGATGGCCAAGGCTCGAATCGGCCACTTCGCCGAGGCCCAGGTGCTGCAGTCCCTCGGTGTCGACTACATCGACGAGTCCGAGGTGCTCACCCCGGCCGACTACTCCAACCACATCGACAAGTGGGCATTCACGGTGCCCTTCGTCTGTGGAGCCACGAATCTTGGTGAAGCGCTGCGTCGCATCACCGAGGGTGCCGCCATGGTGCGGTCCAAGGGTGAGGCTGGCACGGGTGACGTGAGCAACGCGGTCACCCACATGCGCAAGATCCACGGCGAGATCCGTCGCCTCTCGTCCCTGTCGCCTGATGAGCTCTATGTCGCAGCCAAGGAGCTTCAGGCGCCGTACGACCTCGTCGTCGAGGTGGCCCGCAACGGCAAGCTTCCGGTGGTGCTGTTCACCGCCGGTGGCATCGCCACGCCGGCCGATGCGGCGATGATGATGCAGCTGGGCGCCGACGGCGTCTTTGTGGGGTCGGGCATCTTCAAGTCGGGTGACCCGCGCGCTCGGGCGCACGCGATCGTCCAGGCCACCCAGCACTTCGACAACCCCGACGTCGTGGCCAAGGTGTCGCGCGGTCTGGGCGAGGCCATGGTCGGCATCAACGTGGCCGACATCCCGGTGCACCATCGCCTGGAGGACCGGGGCTGGTGACGTCGACCCCGCTCATCGGGGTGCTGGCGATCCAGGGCGACGTGCGCGAGCACGTGACCGCGCTCGAGGAGTCGGGCGCCCGGACCGTGCGCGTGCGCACGACGTCGGACCTTGAGGGTCTGCACGGCCTGGTCCTGCCCGGCGGTGAGTCCACGACGATGTCCAAGCTGGCGTTGGCGGACGGCCTCATGGGTCCCCTGCGGCAGGCGCGTGCGGCGGGATTGCCCATGTACGGGTCGTGCGCGGGAATGATCATGCTCGCCGACACGATCACCGATGCGCGCCCCGACCAGGAGACGGTCGGAGGCCTTGCCGTCACGGTGCGGCGCAACGGCTACGGACGCCAGGTCGACTCGTTCGAGGCCGACCTGGACATCCCGGCGATCGGGGATCAGCCCATGCGGGCCGTCTTCATCCGTGCCCCCTACGTGGAGGCCGTGGGGCCGGGGGTGGAGGTGCTCGCCCGTGTGGACCGACCGGACGGCAGTACCATCGTGGGCGTCCGTGAGGGTCGGCTGATGGCGACGTCGTTCCATCCCGAGCTCACCGGCGACCATCGGATTCACCGGTTGTTCCTGGAGATCGTCCAGGACGCGAGAGGGATGTCATGAGCGGCCATTCCAAGTGGGCCACCACCAAGCACAAGAAGGCCGTCATCGACGCCAAGCGCGGCAAGCTCTTCGCGCGTTTGGTGAAGAACATCGAGGTCGCGGCACGCCAGGGGGGCGCCGATCCTGACGGCAACCCCACTCTCTATGACGCGATCCAAAAGGCCCGCAAGAGCTCGGTCCCGCTGGACAACATCGAACGCGCCGTCAAGCGCGGCTCGGGTGCTGAAGCGGGCGGTGCCGACTGGCAGACGATCATGTACGAGGGCTACGGGCCCAACGGGGTGGCCGTGCTCATCGAGTGCCTGACCGACAACCGCAATCGCGCGGCCGGTGAGGTGCGCGTGGCGATGACCCGCAACGGGGGATCTATGGCCGATCCGGGTTCGGTGTCGTACCTGTTCTCGCGCAAGGGCGTCGTCATCGTGCCGAAGGCCGCGGGGCTCGACGAGGACGCGATCCTCATGGCAGTCCTGGAGGCCGGGGCCGAGGAGGTCAACGACCTGGGGGAGGGCTTCGAGGTCGTGAGTGAGGCCACCGACGTCATCGCGGTGCGCACCGCGCTCCAGGGTGCCGGGATCGACTACGAGTCGGCCGAGGCGACCTTCCTGCCCAGTGTGACCGTGCCGCTCGACGAGGAGGGGGCCCGCAAGGTGTTCCGCCTCATCGAGGCCCTCGAGGACAGCGACGACGTGCAGAACGTCTACGCCAACTTCGACGTGAGCGACGAGGTGATGGAGCTCGTCGGCTGACGAGCTCTCACAAGGGGGGATCTCGTCGGCTGACGAGCTCGTACGCGACACGCGCCCCGTGGCAGCGGGCCCACAGGCCCGGCTCGGGCTAGCCTTCATCCGAACACCTGTTCGGATGGCGGGAGTGTGATGCGAGTCCTGGGGATCGACCCCGGCCTGACCCGGTGCGGCGTGGCCGTGCTCGACGGTCTTCCGGGGCGCACGCCGGTCGCGTCCTACATCGGGGTCATCACCTCAGCGCCGAGCGATCCGGTCGAGCGACGGCTGGCAGCCCTGGAGGCTGCGCTGGGCGCTCTGGCCGATGAGTACCTCCCGGAGGTCGTCGCCATCGAGCGGGTCTTCAGTCAGCACAACGTGCGGACCGCCATGGGTACGGCACAGGCCGCCGCCATGGGACTTCTCGTCGCCGCCCGCCGTGGCCTCCCCGTCGCCCTGCACACCCCCAGTGAGGTCAAGGCCGCTGTCACCGGCAGCGGGCGGGCCGACAAGGCACAGGTCACCGCCATGGTGACGCGCCTGCTGGGGCTCGACGTGGCACCGCGTCCGGCCGATGCCGCCGACGCTGTAGCGATCGCCATCTGCCAGCTGTGGCGCGGGAGCGCGCAGCGTCGTCTGGAACAGGCGCTGGCGAATTCTCCGGGAGCGCGAGCGTGATCGCGTTCGCGCGTGGCACGGTGGTCGAAGCACGTGGTGATCGCGTGGTCCTCGACATCGGTGCTCTCGGACTCGTCCTTGCCTGCCCCCCGGCAACCGTGCTCGCGCTTCGTCCGGGAACCCATGCGGAACTCCACACCTCCGTCGTTGTCCGCGAGGACGGGTGGACGATCTACGGGTTCGACGATGCCGACACGCGCGCCGTCTTCGAGCAGGTGCAGACCGTGTCCGGCATCGGTCCGCGCATCGCCCTGGCATTGCTGTCCACGCTCACTCCCGATGACCTGAGGCGTGCGGTTGCCGCGGGAGACGAGGCCGCACTCACGCGGGTGTCCGGCATCGGCCGCAAGGGAGCGCAGCGAATCCTGCTGGAGCTCACCGATCGCCTCGGCCCCGCCCAGGGCTCCTCCATGTCCGTCGCGACATCGGTGGAGTCCGATTGGCAGTCCGCGGTTGTCGCCGGCCTTGTCTCGCTGGGATGGTCCGTGCGTGAGGCGGAGCAGGCGGTGTCCGCTCTGGATCCCACGATCGTGGCGCAGGCGCGGGGGTCGTCAGGCGCGGATCCCGATGTCTCGGCGCTGCTCAAGGCAGCTCTTCGCTCCCTGGATCGCTCATGACTGAGGCCCTCCATGCCGAACGCGACCCTGACGACGCGATGGTGGAAGGCGCCCTTCGGCCCACGACGTTGGCGGAGTTCGTCGGCCAGGAACGCGTGCGAGCGCAGCTTGGTCTGGTCCTGGAGGCAGCCGGACGTCGCGGCACCAGTGCTGATCACGTTCTGCTGTCCGGACCTCCTGGACTGGGCAAGACCACGCTGGCCGGAATCATCGCCACGGAGCTTGGTGCGCCTTTGCGCATGACCTCCGGGCCGGCGCTCCAGCACGCGGGCGATCTGGCCGCCGTGCTGAGCTCGCTGCAAGCGGGTGAGGTGCTCTTCATCGACGAGATCCACCGCATGGCACGGGCGGCTGAGGAGATGCTCTACCTGGCCATGGAGGACTTCCGAGTCGACGTGGTGGTGGGCAAGGGTCCCGGGGCCACGGCGATCCCACTGGAGATCGAGCGCTTCACCATGGTCGGCGCCACGACGCGCGCCGGACTGCTGCCCAGTCCGCTGCGCGACCGGTTCGGCTTCACCGCGCACCTGGACTTCTACGATGCCGCGGATCTCGCTGTCATCATCACGCGCAGTGCCGGGCTGCTGTCCGTGCCGGTCGACGCTGAGGGAATTGCCGAGATCGCCGGACGCTGCCGCGGCACGCCGCGCATCGCCAATCGACTGCTGCGACGGGTACGCGACTGGGCGCAGGTGCACGGTGACGGTGTGGTGTCCGGACCAGCCGCGCGCGCGGCCCTGGAGCTGTATGAAGTCGACGGCCTGGGGCTGGACCGCATCGACCGTGCCGTGTTGGAGGTGCTTGTCCAGCGATTCGGAGGGGGTCCGGTGGGCCTGTCGACGCTGGCGGTCGCGGTGGGCGAGGAGCCCGAGACGATCGAGGCCGTCTCCGAGCCGTTCCTCGTGCGCCTGGGCCTGCTCCTGCGCACCCCTCGCGGACGGGTGGCCACGGAGGGGGCATGGCGGCATCTGGGCGTCACGCCAGGAGCGTCCGCCGCCCAGGGCACCCTGAACCTCGGGCAGGAGGACCTGCAGTAGCCTTGCCAGGCCCTGCCGCATCCGCTGCGGTGCCTGACCGGGAGGTCCCGTGGATCCCACCAGCATCCTGCTGCTCGTCGCTGCAGCGGTCGCGTTCTTCTTTCTCATCATCCGCCCGCAGCGCAAGCGCCAGCAGGCTCAGCAGCAGATGCAGCGCTCTCTTCAGCCGGGCGCCCGCATCATGACCTCCGCCGGCATCTTCGGCACGGTCCGGGGTGTCACCGACGATGAGATCTCCGTGGAGATCGCTCCCGGTGTGGTCATCACGATCGTTCCGGGTGCCGTGAGCCGGGTCATCCCGATCGAGGCCACTCCTCTGGACGACACTCTGGGGCGCGAGAACCCGCCGACCGAGCCGCCGGCATCCGGTTCCTAAGACGCCGATTTAGAATTCACCGCCCGGGCACCGGGAGCGCGGCGCAGCCGCGTTCACGCTGCCTGCGCTGACATCACGACCGAAAGGGAGGACCGTGGCCCCGTCCCAGGGGAGCAAGCCGCTTCGGCTGCTCATCGCCCTCCTCGTCGTGGTGATCGGCATGGGTGTGTGGGCGTTCTGGCCGGGCACGGACCATGGCATCCGCCTGGGGCTGGATCTCCAGGGCGGAACACAGGTGATCCTTCAGCCCAAGTCGATCACCCCCGGCGCCACCATCACCGAGGACCAGCTTCAGCAGACGGTGAACATCATTCGCCAGCGCGTGGACGGCCTGGGCGTGTCCGAGGCCGAGGTGACGACGCAGGGGTCCGGTGATGGAGCCGCGATCGTGGTCTCGGTGCCCGGGGTGAGCCAGGACCGGTTGGTGAGCCTGGTGCAGCGCACGGCACTGCTGGACTTCCGGCCCGTGTGGGGTCTGTACCCGCCCACAAGCGCCGCACCCGTGCCGAACCCCAGTGCATCGTCCAGTGCATCGGCCAGTGCTTCGGCCGCAGCGCCGAGCCCGAGTGCGTCGGCCAGTGCGTCGGCCAGTGCGTCGCCGAGTGCATCCGCATCCACGGCTCCGAGCGCTTCTGCCAGCCCCTCGGGACGCTCACTGAAGCTGGCCACATCGCCGAGCCCGAGCGCGAGCGCGAGTGCGAGTGCAGGTGGAAGCGCCGCGCCTGTGGCTCTCCTGCAGAGCAAGGACAACAGCGTTCAGTACCAGACGTCGCTCGCGGCCCTGGACTGCACACTGCCCCAGAACTACGCCGGTGGCCGACCGGACAACCCGGACCTGTGGTTGGGCACCTGTGAGCGCACCGGAGCCATCAAGTACAACCTGCAGCCGGCGTTCATCAAGGGCACGTCGATCACCAACGCCACCGCGGCCCTGCCGCAGAACGGCGTGGGCTGGACCGTCTCGCTCACCTTCGACTCTGAGGGTGCCAAGCAGCTGGCCGATGCGTCGACGAGGCTTACCGCGCTCCCGGAGTGTGGTGCGGCGGGCGCCAATCCCTGCAACGCCTTCGCCATCGTGCTTGACGGCGTCGTGGTGTCGGCACCGCGCTTCAACGAGCCGATCCTGGGCGGTTCCGCACAAATCACCGGCAACTTCACCGCACAGGAGGCCAAGGACCTCGCCAGCATCCTGAAGTACGGCGCGCTGCCGGTCACCCTCGATCCTGTCGACATCACCACGGTGTCGGCCACGGTCGGCACCGACCAGCTGCACGCGGGCATCCTGGCCGGCATCATCGGACTGGCCCTGGTGATGGTCTACCTGCTCATCTACTACCGGATCCTCGGCCTGGTGGCGATGGCATCCCTGGTCATCGCGGCCGGAATCACCTACCTGCTGTTCATCGTGCTGTCGAAGTCGGTCGGACTCACGCTCACCCTGGCGGGTGTCGCGGGTGCGATCGTTGCCATCGGTATCACCGCCGACTCGTTCATCGTCTACTTCGA
>CAYFLO010000016.1:0-14418 GCA_964343995.1 uncultured Bifidobacteriaceae bacterium | reverse complement strand
TGGCCACGCTGTACCTGTGCTTCCGCGTGGTCGAGGACATCCTGTCGCCGTCACACGACCCGGTGCGGTCCGACGGTTGCCCCGACGACAGTGACGATCCCGGGGGCGGCGTCTACGACCATGCACCCGACGTTGTGCGGCTCGGCGGGCGAGAGCCCGCCTCGCCCACTCAGGCGCGGGGCTAGTCCAGGACGACCGCGTCGAACCGCGCGGTCGTGAAGCGCACGTCGGCGCTCATCTGGTCGCCGACAGCGGGGATCACACAACCGCGTGGCAGCCACACCATCGACACGTGCTGGTGCGGCGGTTCGGCGAACCAGCGCTGGCGTCCGTCCCACGTGAACGGTGAGAGTGCGCGACCGGCGGCGTCGAGGGCGCCGGTGCCGGCGGTGACGACGCGCTGGCGTAGCGACGAGGCAGGCGTCGGTGCACTCAGGCCGATGCCGTGCGCGGTGCCGCCGGACACCACGACGAGGGTGCCGTCGCGCGGGCCGGTGCGCTGGCGATAGCCCACGTGCGTGCCCGTGGCGACCGGGTGCACGGCAAGCACGGTGCCGGCCGCGCGCAGCACGGTGCGATCGCCCAGCCACAGACGCGTGCCCACGCGCAGTCGAAGTGGTGCGTCGGGCACTGAGGCGGCGATGCGCGAGGCCTCGTCGTCGGTGAGGTGCGAGGTCCACACCCGTGCGACCGGGGAGTTGTGTCCGGACCACACCTGCGTGAGCTCCTGCCACAGTCCGGCCCAGCGCACGACCTCGCGCACCCGTGGCGTGGCGGCGACTCCCGGCGGGCTCACCTCATCGGCCGGCTGCACCAGCGGCAGGTGCAGGGCGAGCCCCTCGACGAGTACCCGGCCGCGCTCCAGGGCCGCGCGCACGTCGGGCTCGGCGAGAACGTCGACCAGGCCGCGCTCGTCAATGCCGAAGCGATGCATCGAGGTGCGCGCCTCGATGACGATGCGCACGCTCCCGGGGCCGTCGATGAGCGCAAGCAGCGCCTCGCGCGTGGAGACCGTGCGGATCACGCGGCCGGCGTGCAGGTGCTGGCCGACCTTCCACCACTCGGCGGCCGCGACGGCATCGCGCGGGTCGAAGGGTTCGAGCACGAGGATGTCGTGCGACCCGGGATTGACGACGGACGCGATCTCCCACACCGTGCCCACCGCGACGGTGTCGGCGCCCAGGCGCTCGGCCTGACGGGTGAGGAGGTCCTGGCCCAGGCCGTAGCCGTTGCCCTTGACCACCGGGACGATACCGGTGCCGGTCGCGCGCGCGACGGCGGTGGCGACGGAGTCCTGGTGGGCGTGCCAGCGCGCGGTGTCGACGGTGACGGTGAACGACATCGGTCAGCCTCGCCGGGACTGGTAGGTGCGGAACGCGGCGGCCCACAGCGGCCGCGTCACATGGTCCCACTCGCCGACGTACTCCTGCACGTAGCCACCGCTGCCGAGTTTGAACTGCACGAGTCCGTGCAGGTGATCGTCGGGGTTGAGGGTGTCGGAGATGCCGCGCAGGTCGTAGACGGCGCAGCCGAGCTCATGGGCGCGCGTGATCATGTCCCACTGCAGGGCGTTCGACGGGCGCACGTCGCGGTCAGCGGTCGTGGAGGCGCCGTAGGAGTACCAGGCGCGATCGCCGACGCGCACCATGAGCGTGGCGGCGGCCAGATGCCCTGCGTGGTGGGCCAGGTGCAGCGAGAGCCGCTCCTCCCGCGAGTTCAGCGCATCCCACATCCGCTCGAAGTACGGCAGCGCGCGCGGGGTGAAGCCGTCGCGTGCGGCAGTCTCGACGTAGACCTCGTGGAAGGCGGCGAGATCGTCGCGCCCGCCGCGTGTCACCGTGACGCCGGCCTTCTGTGCCTTGCGGATGTTGCGCCGCCACAGCTGGTTGAAGCCGGCCATGATGTCGTCGAGGCTGCGGTTGGCGAGCGGCAGGGCGAACACGTACCGCGGCTGCACGTCGCCGAACCCTGCGCCAGAGGAGGCCTGCTGCGTCCACGACGCCGCGCGCAGCGACTGCGTCAGCGCGTGCGCACCCGCGGACTCCCAGTCGGCGGTCACCTGACCGATGCGCGCGGGGCGCGGGTCTGCGGCCATCGCGTCCTTGATGGTGTCGGCCTGCCAGCGGCGCACGGCCACCGGCGGCCCGAGCTTGACCTGGAACGCTCCCTGCGCCCGCGTGTGCGCGACGAGCGGGTCGATCCAGTCGGACAACGTCACCCCGGGCAGTCGCTCGCCGAGCCAGTCGATGTCCGGGCCCTCGGGCAGGTAGGCCAGTGACCGTTGCGGCAACCGCGGCACGGGGCGGTAGAGCACCAGGCCGGCACCGACCAAGCGCGGTCCGTCGAACCAACCGACCGACTCCGGCCGCCAGCCGACCTTGACCGCACCCCACTCCGGCAGTTGCAGGAACGACACCGACGGCCGCTGCGCGACCCATTGGGCGTGCTGGTCGGCGGTGATCGCCCGCACCGCGAGGGTCATGCGCCGTCCTTGCCGGGACCGTCAAGATCGATGACGACGGGGGCGTGGTCGGACGCGCCCTTGCCCTTGCGCTCCTCGCGATCGATCCATGCATCGCGCACGCGCGACGTGAAGGCCGGATTGCCGTAGACGAGGTCGATGCGCATGCCCCAGCCGCGGCCGAACGACGCCGCGCGGTAGTCCCAGAAGGTGAAGGGCTCGCCCTTCAGTGAGCGCGGCATGACCTCCGCGAACCCGGCATCGGTCAGGGTGGTGAGCCGTGCGCGCTCGGCAGGCGTGACGTGGGTGGAGTCGCGGAACTGCGCGATGTCCCACACGTCGGCGTCAGTGGGGGCGATGTTGAAGTCGCCGATGACGGTGAGCGGGCGCGACGGATCGTCGGCGTGCTCGCGGGCGAGGGTGCCGGCGAGCACGTCGAGCCAGGCGAGCTTGTAGTCGAAGTGGGCGTGGTCGGGCTCACGGCCGTTGGGCACGTAGACGCCCCACACCCGCACGCCAGCACACGTGGCCGCGATCGCCCGCGGTTCGACCGCGCCCTCGAACTCCGGTTGTCCGGGCAGATCGCGGGTGACATCGGCGAGGCCCACTCGGCTGAGCAGGGCCACGCCGTTCCAGCGGCCGGTGCCGTGCGCGGCGACCTCGTAGCCCAGGGCGTTGACCTCCGCGGCGGGGAACGCCTCGGTCGTGCACTTGAGCTCCTGCAGCGCCACGACATCGGGTTGCTGCGCCTCGAGCCAGGCGACGACCCGCTCGAGCCGTGCGCCGATCGAGTTCACGTTCCAGGTGACGATGCGCACGGCCCCAGCCTAGGTGCGGGGGTCAGAGCACCCCGTGAACGCTGGTCACCTCGGTTGCGCTGGTGCGTGCCGCATGACTGCGTCCCGCTCACGCAACCGCAAGCCCAAGTGCCGAGCAGGCCTGCGCCATGCGTCGATCCCGGGTGAGGACCAGGCGTGCTCCCACCATGAGCGCCGTGGCAACGTGAATGGCGTCGAGGGTGCCCAGGTGTGGGTCGGGGATCTCTCGAGCGACGGCCAGGACACTGTGGTCAAGGGCCATGAGATCGATGTCGTCGAAGGCGGCCTCGATCGTGACGAACGGCGATGCCGTGTCGCCGTAGGACGATGCCAGACGATTGATGGCGCGACTCACCTCGAGCCAGGCGAGTTCGGAGGACAGGAGTCGCCCGTCATGCGTGAGAGCGTGATCGATGAGGGTGGTCACGTCGTGGTGGGCGTCGTCGCGGGTGAGGCGAGCCACCAACACACTCGCATCGCAGTAGACGAGGTGTGTCATCGGTCCGTGCGCATGGCGCGAATGACCTCGGTGGCATCCCACCCCTGGGGCACGGGGGCACGCTGGTCCTCCGGGAGATGCCGCACGGGGCGCGTCGCCGCAGTGATGAGGTGCCGGACCGTCGGCGGGTAGTCCCGCAGGCGGTACTCGCGCACGAACAGGTCGATGGCCTCCCGCACGAGGTCCTGCTGCGAGCGGCCGGTCTCGTCGGCGAGCGCCCGCAGCGCCTCCGCAAGGTCGGGCTCCATCCTCAGGTTCATCGCCATGGAGCCACGGTACCGATTCCGGTACCGCCGAAAGGCAAGGTCGGTCATGGCCGGACCGTGCCGCACCGCATTGCCTCGCGTCCCGCCGTGCCTTGGGGCTGTGGACAGCCGGATTTCCTCAGCTCGACCCTGTGCAGGTAGCCTTCGTAGGCCCTCCGGTACCCCCGGCGGGCGTGACACGCACCCTCCTGCCACGGATCGACCGTGGCCGTTTAGTCCAGAGGAGGTGGGGTATGCGTCGCTATGAGGTCATGGTGATCCTGGATCCGGACCTGGAAGAGAAGACCATCGCTCCGAGCCTGGAGGCGTTTCTCAACGTCGTCCGCGCCGATGGGGGCACCGTCCACAAGGTGGAGGTCTGGGGCCGCCGCCGGATGGCCTACGAGATCAACCACAAGGCCGACGGCATCTACGCGGTGCTCGACCTGACCGCTACACCCGACTCCGTCAAGGAGCTCGACCGCCAGCTGTCGCTCAACGAGGCCGTCATGCGCACCAAGGTGATGCGGCCGGAGCACGCGGAGGCCAAGTAGTGGCCGCCGGCGACGTCGTCGTCACGGTGGTGGGCAACCTCACCAACGATCCCGAGCTGCGGTTCACCCCCAGTGGTGCCGCGGTTGCGTCGTTCACCGTTGCCTCGAGCTCGCGTTACCTGGACAAGGCGACGAACGAGTGGAAGGACGGCGAGCCGCTTTACATGCGCTGCAGTGTGTGGCGCCAGTACGCGGAGAACGTTGCTGAGTCGCTGACCAAGGGCACCCGGGTGATCGTGTCCGGCCGCCTGAAGCAGCGCTCCTACGAGACCCGCGAGGGCGAGAAGCGCACCGTGGTGGAGATGGAGGTCGACGACGTCGGCCCGGCTCTGCGGTACGCGACGGCCAAGGTCAACCGCGTCCAGCGCAGCGATGGCGGCGGTGGCGGCGGTTATGGCGGCGGCTCGGCCGCGGCCAACGACGACCCGTGGGCCTCGGCCCCGTCCGGCGGCTCGTTCGACGAGCCTCCCTTCTAACCCTTCCCTGACTGATCCGGTGCGCGAGCACCCATTGAACTGGAGTAACGAGACATGGCACGCGAGAACAACAAGAGCCGGGCGGCGGCCGCCGCTCGCCTGAAGCAGGTCAAGCCCAAGGCCTGCCAATTCTGCAAGGAGGGCGCGCAGGGGATCGACTACAAGGACATCAACCTGCTGCGCAAGTTCATCTCGGACCGCGGCAAGATCCGCGCGCGCCGGGTGACCGGGTGCTGCACGCGGCACCAGCGTGACATCGCGATGGCCGTCAAGAACGCCCGCGAGGTCGCGCTCCTCCCCTACACCTCCACCGCGCGATAGGGGACTGACCGATGAAGCTCATCCTCACCCAGGACGTCGCGGGCCTTGGCGCCCCCGGCGACATCGTCGAGGTCAAGGACGGCTACGGCCGCAACTTCCTCATGCCCCGTGGCTTTGCGGTGGCATGGACCCGCGGTGGCGAGAAGCAGGTCACCCAGATCAAGCGTGCCCGCAAGGTGCGCGAGATCCGTGACAACGCCCACGCCAACGAGGTCAAGCAGGCCCTCGAGGCCCTGACGGTCACCGTCGCCGCCCACGCGGGCGACAACGGCCGCCTCTTCGGCTCCGTCACCTCCGCCGACATCGCCGACGCCGTCAAGGCGGCCGGCGGCCCGGTGCTCGACAAGCGCAAGATCGCGCTCGCGGCCCCGGTCAAGGCGGTCGGGAAGCACACGGCCAAGGTCGACGTGCACCCTGGCGTCGTCGCCACGGTCACACTGCAGGTGGTGGCGGGCTAGACCGCACGCACTATCCGCGACGGCTGTCCCTTGTGTGGGGGCGGCCGTTGCGGCATTTAGGGAACGTTCGCGTTTTCACGAACCGGCGAATTGCCGGGATATGCCGAGATGGAGTCCCCTCGTCCGTCAGGATGGGCCCGAGCCGGACGACTGCACCGGCGAAGGAGGAGCAATGTCGTTCGGTCAGTCCATCTCCCACGTGCTCAAGAACCTCACGAACTTCTCGGGCCGCGCCAGCCGCTCAGAGTTCTGGTGGTGGTACCTGTGCATCCTGATCATCAACATCATCGTCAGCATCATCATCAATGCGGCCTCAGGCAGCAATGGGATGAACACTGGCCTGGCGATCGTGCTGTGGATCATCTCGCTGATCCTGTTCCTGGCCACTCTGGCCGTGGCAGTGCGACGTCTGCACGACACCAACCGCTCCGGCTGGTGGTGTCTGCTGTACCTGCTGTGCTGCATCGGGCCGATCATCCTGATCATCTTCTGGGCGATGCCGTCCACGGGCCCGAACGCGCATGGTGAGGCCGCTCCGCGCGGCTAGTCCGCTCACAACGAAGGGCCGGGTCCTCATGGACCCGGCCCTTCGTGCATGTGTGGAGGAGAGTGGCTCAGGTTTCCCAGATGAGGACGAGGCGTCCCTGACCGTCCTTGTAGGTGCCCACGGCGATGAGGATGACGTCGATGAGTGGCCACACCCAGCTGAAGATCCCCAGAGTGCACACGGTGATGGCGATCTGGCCGATGCCGGCACCCACCTTGCCCACGTAGAAGCTGTGCACGCCGAAGGCACCCAGGAAGATCGCCAGGAGCAGGGCAGCGAGCCGTGACTTCGGTGAGACCTCGCCGGCGATCACCGCGGCAGCAGCGACGGCGACGACAGCTCCGGTCGGCCCGGGTGCAGCGGAACCAGACGCCGGGGCTTCAGGTGCGGATGGCCCCCACGCGGTGCCGTCCCAGTAGCGCTGCGCGCCCGATCCATTGGGATCGGGGTACCAACCGGCGGGTGCCGGAGGTGGGGTGTCGCTCATCGGTTCTCCCATCGCGAGGGAAGTTGCGCCACCAGCCCGTCGCTGGCGCGTTCAATCATCGCAAGCACCTCCACGAAGTCCGCAGGTCCCCCGTCGTAGGGGTCGGGGACCACGAGGTCCGGGTGCGGGTCGGGCAGGTGGGCAAGGTCCGGGTCGAAGCTGCGCATCATGCGCAGTTCTGGCGCATGGCCACTGGCGGCGATCATCCGTTCGAGGTTGGCGTGGTTGGACTCATCCATCGCCAGCAGCAGATCGATCCCGTCCATCCACTCCGGCGTGATCTGGCGGGCCGTGTGGTCGTGGTCGTAGCCGTGGGCGTCGAGGACGGCCAGGGTGCGCGGGTCGGCGCCATCTCCGATGTGCCAGTCGCCGGTGCCGGCGGAGTCGACGACGACCCGGTCGGCAAGACCGGCACGGGCGATGCGCTCGCGCAGCACCACCTCGCCGATGGGCGACCGGCAGATGTTGCCCAGGCAGACAACGGTGATGCGGTATGGCATCTCCGGGGTCGTCATGCCGGCAGGCTAGCGCCGAAAAACTTCCTCTCCACAGGCTGGGGATGGCGATCTCCTCCTGTACGCGACAAGAGTCGCCGACATCGGTGCGCTCATCCCCCGACCATCCACAGCCTCTCCCCAGCATTCCTGCGTGTCGTCCCCACCCCCTCCCCAGGACGGTGCACAGTCATGATGGACACGGTGGCGTTGCGTCCGTAGCGTGCGCGCGCGGTGTCAGGGGTGCGCGATAGAACGGCTCCTGCGCGTCCACGGAGCACACGGTGCCGTCGAAGGGAGGTCAGCGGGTGAGCGTCTCCGAACTCCCGCTGCCACCGGAGCCGAGCGAGGCAGGCCCCGACCGCACCCCGCCGGCCGATGTCGTCGCCGAGCAGTCGGTGCTCGGCGCCATGATGCTGAGCAAGGACGCGATCGCTGACACCGTCGAGATCCTGCGCGAGGGCGACTTCTACCGGCCGGCCCACCAGATCACGTACGCCGCCATGATTGACCTCTATGGCCGCGGCGAGCCGGTCGATGCCGTCACCGTCGCCGCCGAGCTCACCCGCACCGGCGAGATCGGGCGCATCGGCGGCGCCCCCTACCTGCACACGCTCGTGCAGATGGTGCCCACGGCGGCCAATGCGTCGTACTACGGGCGGATCGTGCGCGAGAAGGCGATCCTGCGTCGCCTCGTCGAGGCGGGCACACGCATCGTGTCGATGGGCTACACCGGCACGGGCGAGGTTGACGACGTCGTCGACCGTGCGCAGGCCGAGATCTACGACGTCACCGAGCGCCGCAACGCCGAGGACTACGCACGGGTGGGCGACCTCCTCAACGACACCGTCAGCGAGATCGAGACGATCGGCAATCGCAGTGGCGAGATGGTCGGCGTGCCCACGGGCTTCGCCGAGCTCGACCGCCTCACCAACGGTCTGCACCCCGGCCAGCTCATCATCGTCGCCGCGCGCCCGGCCATCGGAAAGTCCACGGCGGCGATGGACATCTGCCGTTCGGCCGCGATCAAGCACGGCCTGGCCACCGTCTTCTTCTCCCTGGAGATGGGTCGCACTGAGATCGTCATGCGCCTGCTGTCCGCCGAGGCGCAGGTATCGCTTCAGCACATGCGCTCCGGCTCCATGACCGACGCCGACTGGAACCGCCTGGTCGCGCGCATGGGCACGGTCAGCGAGGCGCCGCTCTTCATCGACGACTCGCCCAATCTGACCCTCACCGAGATCCGTGCCAAGTGCCGCCGCCTCAAGCAGCGCAACAACCTGCGGCTCGTGGTGGTCGACTACCTGCAGCTCATGACGAGCGGCAAGCGCGTCGAGAGCCGCCAGCAGGAGGTCTCGGAGTTCTCACGTTCGCTGAAGCTGCTGGCCAAGGAGCTCGACGTTCCCGTCATCGCCATCAGCCAGCTCAACCGTGGTCCCGAGCAGCGCACCGACAAGCGGCCGCTGCTGTCGGACCTTCGCGAGTCCGGATCGCTTGAACAAGATGCGGACATGGTCATGCTGCTGCACCGCGAGGACGCCTACGAGCGGGAGTCGCAGCGCGCCGGTGAGGCCGACTTCATCGTGGCCAAGCACCGCAACGGCCCGACCGCCAACATCACCGTGGCCTTCCAGGGGCACTACTCCCGGTTCGTCGACATGGCCCAGTCCTAGGGCCCCACAATGGGCGGGTGCAGCGGTCCGAGCGCGTCGCCTCCCAGCGATGGCACGACGGTGAGTCCGTCGATCGTCCCGACGACGTGGTCGTCGAGGAGCCGCTGACCATCCACGTCGAACATCGTGGCCGCCGACAGGTCCTGGGGTCCTCGATGCGCACACCCGGTGATGACCTCGAACTAGCCGTGGGTCTCGCCGTGGCCGAGGGAGTCGTGCGCGAGCGCACGGACGTTGCCGGCGTCATGCCCTGCAATGGTGAGGGTCGTGCGCGCGACGGTGACGTGCTCGTACTGCTCGCCGACGACGTCGTGCGCGAGCTTCCCGACCTCGGCCGCGTGGGGAGCCCCACCAGTGCGTGTGGCATCTGCGGACGTGACGCGCTCGACGCCCTTGCCGCCGCCAGGGGCACGTCGATCTCTCGCACGGCCCCGACCCGAAACGTGCTCGCCGGGCTGCCCGATGCGATGACCCACCACCAGCGCGTGTTCCGCCGCACCGGCGGCCTGCACGCGGCCGCTCTCGCCGATGCCGACGGCACGATCCTGGTCGTGCGCGAGGACGTGGGGCGGCACAACGCCGTCGACAAGGTGATCGGCCACGCGCTGCTGGAAGGCCTGGAGCCCGCGGCTCTTGTCGTGAGCGGGCGGGCCGGTTTCGAGATCGTGCAGAAGGCGGCGATGGCAGGCATCCCCGCGCTCGTCTCGGTGTCGGCCACCACGTCGCTGGCAGTGCAGGCCGCGCGCGAGAGCGGGCTCGTGCTCGCGTGCTTCGCCCGCGAGGGACGGCTCACCGTCTACTCATCTGGTGAGCCTGCGCAGACGTCACCCGAGGCTGCGTCATGGTGACCCGCGCCCCTCGCGGAGACGAGGACCACGACGACGCCACGATGTCGGCGCCGATGCAGCACGCGGCGGGCCTGGGTGCTCTCACCCACGTGGCCCACGAGGTGCGGCACAAGCTCGGCCTGGGTCGCGGCGTGCGGTCGGCCCTGCACGTCAACCAACCCGACGGATTCGACTGCCCCGGATGCGCGTGGCCCGATCCGGCCAAACGCCACCACCTGGAGTTCTGCGAGAACGGCATCAAAGCGCTGGCCGAGGAGGCCACTCCGCGCACCGCCGACCCGGAGTTCTTCGCCCAGCACTCCGTGGCCGAGCTCGGCACGATGTCTGATCACTGGCTCGGACAGCAGGGCCGTCTCACCCACCCGATGCTGCTCGACGAGGGAGCCACGCACTACCGCCCCGTGTCGTGGCGGCAGGCGATGGACGTCATCGCCGACGAGGCCGCGCACCTGTCATCGCCGGACGAGGCGGTCTTCTACACCTCGGGCCGTACGAGCAACGAGGCCGCGTTCCTGTACCAGTTGCTCGCGCGCGTGCTCGGCACCAACAACCTGCCGGACTGCTCCAACATGTGCCACGAGTCGTCGGGCGTCGCCCTCACTGAGTCGATCGGCATCGGCAAGGGCTCGGTGCTGCTGGAGGACTTCGACGAGGCCGACCTCATCGTCGTGGTGGGCCAGAACCCCGGCACCAATCATCCGCGCATGCTGTCGGCGCTGGAGTCGGCGAAGAAGAACGGCGCCCGCATCGTCGCCATCAACCCTCTGCGCGAGGCCGGTCTGCTGGAGTTCAAGGACCCCAAGAAGGTCGGCACCTACCTCGGCGGCGGCGCACGACTGGCCGACCAGTACCTGCAGGTGCGCCTGGGCGGCGATCTCGCGCTCTTCCAAGCCGCGGGTCGCCTGCTGCTGGAAGCCGACGACGCGGCGCCCGGCAGTGTCGTCGACACCGCCTTCATCGCGCAGCACTGCGCGGGTTTCCCGGAGTACGCCGCCGGTGTGCGCGCCGTGTCGTGGCCGACAGTGGAGGAGGCCACCGGACTCACCCGCGCGGAGATCGCCGCCTTCGCCGATGAGCTGCGCCACTCGCGCGCGACGATCATCTGCTGGGCCATGGGCATCACCCAGCACCGTGATGCAGTGGCCACCATCCAGGAGTTCACCAACGTGCAGCTCCTGCGCGGCATGATCGGCCGGCCCGGTGCGGGCCTGTGCCCGGTGCGCGGGCACTCAAACGTGCAGGGCGACCGCACGATGGGCATCGCCGAGCGCATGCCACAGGCGTGGCTGGACCGCCTGGGTGCGGAGTTCTCCTTTACGCCTCCCCAGGCTCCCGGCTACGACACCGTCGAAGCCATCCGGGCCATGCGCGACGGACGCGTGCGCCTGTTCATGGCGATGGGCGGCAACTGGGTGCGGGCCACACCCGATAGCAACGAAAGCGAGGCGGCCCTGCGCCGGGTCGACCTGGCAGTGCACGTGTCGACCAAGCTCAACCGCTCGCACACCGTCACCGGTCGTCGCGCGCTCATCCTGCCCACCCTGGGACGCACCGATCGCGATGAGACCGGCGGCATCCGGCAGTTCGTCACCGTCGAGGACTCCATGGGAGTCGTGCACCGCTCCACCGGCCGCCTGCACCCGGTGTCCGATGACCTGCGCAGCGAGGTCGACATCGTCGCGATGATCGGCACCCGCGTGGTCGGCGAGCAGGTGGTGCCGTGGACGCAGCTGGCGCAGGACTACGCCCGCATCCGCGATCGCATCTCGCGCGTCGTGCCCGGGCACGAGGACTACGACGCCCGCGTGCGCACCAAGAACGGCTTCACGCTGCCCCACGGTCCGCGTGACGAGCGTCGTTTCGACACCCCCGACGGCCGGGCGCACTTCATCGCCTCATCGATGCGGTACCCGGTCGTGCCGTCGGGGCGGCTGCTGCTGCAGACCGTGCGCAGCCACGACCAGTTCAACACCACCGTCTACGGCCTGGACGACCGCTATCGCGGTATCCGCGGCGGACGCCGGGTCGTGCTCGTGCACCCCGACGATCTCGCCGCGCGCCACCTGGCCGAGGGCGACCTCGTCGACATCATCAGTGAGTGGCACGACGGCGAGCGACGTGCCGAGGGGTTCCGGGTGGTGCCCTACGCCACCGCACGCGGATGCGCGGCCACGTACTTCCCGGAGGCCAACGTGCTCGTGCCGCTGGACAGCGTGGCCGAGCGCAGCAACACGCCCACGTCCAAGGGCATCGTCGTGCGGCTGGAGCCGAGCGCCGCCCCGGTCGCATGAGCGTCACGGCCATCGTCCTGGCGGGCGGCCGCGGGTCGCGCCTGGGCGGTGTCGACAAGGCGTCGCTCACCCGCGGCGGAATCACACTGCTGGATGCGCTGCTCGCTGCCCTTCCGACCGACTGGCCCGTCGTCGTGGCCGGGTCACCGCGCTCCACGCAGCGATCGGTCAGGTGGGCGCAGGAGCAGCGGCCCTTCGGCGGGCCGGTCGCCGGCCTGGCGGCAGCGCTGCCCCTCGTGGACACCGCGCAGGTCGCCCTCATCGCCGTCGACATGCCGCACGCGGCGGTGCTGCTGCCTGGCCTCGCCGCGCACGAGTGGCGAAGTCCTGCCGACATCGCCATCAGCGTCGATAGCGAGGGCCGTCGTCAGCAACTCGTCTGCGTGGCCAACACGGCAGCGCTTGTGGCTGCGGTCGCGGGCATTGGTGAGCCGTACGGGGCGGCGATGCGCGACGTGCAGGAGCTCATGAGCGTGGTCGAGGTGCCGTGCGGTGACGATCGGCTCGTCGTCGACATCGACACCGCGGACGATGCTCGCGTGCTGCTCGACTAGGCGGGCAGGGGCTCTGCGGCTCCGCTGGCGTTCGACTCCAGCGCCGCGGCGAACACCCGATGGGAATCGAGGGCCTCGCGAGGAGTGGCGCAGCCGAAGCGGTCACCCAGGGCGCCCGCGCGCTCGGCGAGGTAGGACGCCCACATCTGCAGCAGCGCGTCGGTGAAGCCGAACTCGAAGATGCCACCGGTGATGGACGGCCACACCGAGGCGTTGCCCGGCTGCACGTCCTCCCACACCTGCTCGCCGTCGCGCCGCGTGAAGCGGGAGAGGGTTGCTGGTGACCGGGTGCTGAAGCGCACGCCGCCATCCATGCCGATCGCCTCGAAGGCCCAGGAGTTCATGTGGCCCGGAGCGATGCGGCGGGTCTCCCACAGCATCGTGAACCGCCGGGAGTCCTGCGGCACCCGGCAGGCCAGTAGCGCGTTGTCCCAGGTGTCGCACGGCACGGGGGTGCCGTCGGGGCCGGGCCTTTCGGTGACGACATCGTCGAGCAGGGCGACCACGGTCTGCGGCGTCCAGCCCAGGCGCAGCGGCACGTGCGCGACGTGCAGCCCGAGATCGCCCATGACCCCGATGGCCCCGCAGGTCGCGACCCGTCGCTTCCAGTTGATCGGCTTGGCCCGGTCGATATCGGAGGAGTGCAGGAACGCCGAGCGCACGTCGAGCAGTTCGCCGCAGGCACCCGAGGCGGCGTAGCGGTAGGCGCGCTGGGCCCCCGGGTAGAACGGCATCTCGCTGGACGCGCGCACGAACGACCCCGAAGCCTCGATGGCGTCGACGATGCGGTGCGCGGCAGCCAGGTCGATGCCGAACGGCTTCTCGCCCAGAAAGTCGCGTCCGGCCTTCGCCATCGCGACGTAGAGCTCCTCGTGCAGGTCATGCGGCACGGCCAGGTAGAAGACGTCGATGCCGTCGTCGTCTAGGAGAGCGCGCCAGTCATCGACGAGCCGGATGCGATCGTCGAGGCGGCCGAACCACTCGCGCGCCGCGGGGCTGGGATCGGCCACGGCCACGATGCGCGGGCGCACCGGGTGGTCGACGAGCGACATCCACCGTCCGCACACGACCGCCAGCTCACGGCCCATGAGGCCGCCGCCGACGATGGCGATGCGGACCTCGGTCACGAGGCCCTCAGGATCGCCAGTGCTTGATCGGCAGTGGCGTCGTCGTGCAGCAGCGCCATAAGTGCGCGGGTCATGCCCACGGGATTCTCGTGCTGGATGATGTTGCGCCCGTAGACCAGGCCCGCGGCGCCCTGCTGGAGCAGTTCGTGGGTGCGCTGGAGCAGTTCGACCTCCGGCGCCTTGCCGCCGCCACGCACGAGCACCGGGATGTCGCCGGCGATGCGGATCACCTGGTGGTACTGCGACGGATCGTCGGTGGGATCGGCCTTGATGATGTCGGCGCCAAGTTCGACGGCCTGGCGCACGAGCGGCAGGATCTTCTCGATATCGCCGTTGACGCCGTACGACCCCTGCGGGGTCTCCTTCATCACCAGCGGCTCGACCATGAGAGGCATGCCGTAGCGGTCGCAGTCCTGCCGCACGGCCATGACGGCGCGGATGCACGCCTCGCGCACCTGCGGGCGGCCCGGGAGGTCGAAGAGGTTAACCACGACGCAGGCGGCATCCAGCCGCACGCCGGTGAGCGCGGCGTCGGGAATGGTGAGGTCGAACATGTGGTCGGGCA
>CAYFLO010000015.1:0-15087 GCA_964343995.1 uncultured Bifidobacteriaceae bacterium | reverse complement strand
AAGTCGCTCCACCCGCACGTCAGGCGAGGGCCCGGTCTTCGGACCGGGCCCTCGTCCGTTTCACCCGAGGTCGAGTATCTTTAGTTGACGTCCAGTATCTGGCGGGAGAGAATTCGTCGAACCGTTGGCCAGGGCACGAACCAAGGAGTTCCTCGATGACCGACATGCAGGTGTCCCCGCAGCGCGCGAGCGACCAGGAGCACATGGAGCGCTCCCCGGGGACGAGCGTGCAGGAGTACCTCGACCACGACGCGCGCCCGGTGCCGCCCGTGCTGCGCTACGACATCAACGAGGACCTCGGCACCGAGCCCCTGGATGTCGAGCGGTTCATCTCCCGGGACTTCCATGACCGCGAGGTCCAGAAGGTGTGGCGTCGCGTCTGGCAGTTCGTGTGCCGCGTCGACGAGATCCCCGAGGCCGGCGACCACATCCTGTACGACATCGCCGATGACAAGTGGATCATCATGCGCACGCGCTCCGGAGACATCAAGGCACTGTCCAACGTGTGCCTGCACCGTGGTCGTGCCCTGCGCACCGAGGAGGGACGGGTCGGCGAGCTGCGGTGCCCGTTCCACGGCTTCACCTGGAACATCGATGGCTCGATGAAGTTCCTGCCGTGCAAGTGGGACTTCCCGCAGATCGACGAGAACAACTTCCCGCTGCCCGAGGCCAAGGTTGCCGTGTGGAACGGGTTCGTCTTCATCAATCCCGACCCGGATGCGGAGCCCCTGGAGGACTTCCTGGGCACGATGCTCAACGACTGGGAGCGCTGGAACTACGACAACCGCGTCGTCTACGCCCACTTCGGCGGCATCATCAAGGCCAACTGGAAGATCACCGGCGAGGCCTTCATTGAGGGCTGGCACTCCCTGGCCACGCACCCGCAGATGATGGAGTGGCTGGGCGACGAGAACACCCAGTACGACGTCATCCCGGAGGAGAACTGGAACCGGCAGATCGTGCCGCAGGGTGTGCCCAGCCCCACGATCGCCAACCACATCTCCGAGCAGGAGGTCCTCGACTCGTACTACGAGACCCGCGCGTTCTACACCGCCGGCAAGGGCCGCGACCTGCACGCCGGTGACGGCGAGCTGCCGCAGGTGCCGGAGAACTCCACGGCCCGCCGCGAACTGGCCGCGCAGATGCGCGAGGCCCTCGGGGCGCAGTTCGGCACCTCCCAGGACCACTGGACCGATTCGGAGCTCCTCGACGGGATCCAGTACTTCGTGTTCCCGAACTTCTACGTGTTCGCCGGGCCGCGCACCAACGCGATCTACCGGTTCCGTCCCAACGGCAACGACCCGGACAGCTGCATCGCCGAGGTCTACCTGCTGGCGCAGGAGCCGGCCGACGGCTCCCATCCCCGTCCGCCGAAGACACGCTGGCTGCAGCCGGGGGAGACCTTCAGCGACATCACCGAGATCGGCCTGCTGGGCCCGGTCTTCGACCAGGACTACGCCAACCTTCCGCATATTCAGGACGGCCTGAAGTCGCTGAAGACCAAGGGCATCCAGCTCGCCCACTACCAGGAGAACCGGATCCGGCACTACCACCGGATCCTGGACGAGTGGCTCGCGCGCGACTAGGGACAGCAGCGGCCTGGAGAAGTGCCGCTAGTACGTGAGCATGTAGGAGACGCGGTCCATCCGGGCGCGACGCGAGATGCGCACGAGCGGGTTGCCATCGGCGTCGGCGGTGAGCCCGTCGCGCACGAGGATCGGCGAGCCCGGCCGCACGCCGAGGATCTCCGCGTCCAACGTGGTGGCGGCCTCCGCCGAGAACGATCGCCACAGCGGGGCGAGCTCGCCGACGGCGTCGTTGAGCTGTCCGTACAGGCCGGTCACCGGACTCCAGTCGCGACGCGGGTCGCGCAGGACTTCCTGCGGGAACCACCACGACGACCACATCCAGGTCTCGCCGTCGACGACGAGGGCGTTGTCGACCTGCCACAGCGGCCCGGCGGGCAGCCCGAACTCGATGTTCAGCTGCGGTGCGTTGACCTTGGCGGCCTTGAGCAGGACGTCTTCGTAGGCGTGACCGCGCTCGGCGATCTGCTCGGTAATCCCGGCGACCAGGGAGTCGGTGGTGAGGCGCTGCGACACCGGCAGGCGCACGACGGGGGCCGCCACGTAGGTGCCCGACCCCTGCCGGGAGTGCACGAGCCCGGCGCGGGCGAGCTCCTCGATCGCCCGGCGCACGGTGAGACGGTTGACTCCGAGGTCGGACGCCAGGCGCGCCTCGCTGGGCAGTTTGTCTCCTGCGGAGTAGGTGCCGTCGGCGATGGCGTCGGCCAGTGATCGGCGCACCTGCTCGTACAGCGGGACGGACATGGGGCGACGGTAGCGGCCCCGGACTTACTTGACACGGACTCCAGTAGGCTCCCGGCCGTGACTGAGGACCTCGCCCGACGCGTGCAGTGGCTCGAGGACCGGTTCGCCCTGCAGGACCTTCTCGTGCAGTACGCCGTGCTCCTGGACGATCGCCGCTTCGACGAGGTGTCCGAGCTCTTCACGTCCGATGGCGTCTTCTCCTCGCCCAACAGCCGCACCGAGGGACGCGAGGCGATCGCCCGCAACTTCGAGGTCAAGCACGACGGCACCCTGGCCACCTGGCACGACCCCCACGCGAGCACCGCCTTTCGGGTCGACGACGACCACGCGCGCGGCACCGTCATCGGATACGCCGAGCTGGCCTGGCCCGACCGCACCGTCATCACCTCGATCCGCTACCTCGACGACTACCGGCGCGAGGACGGCCGCTGGCGCTTCGCGTCGCGCCACGTCCTGTCCGTCTACGGGATGACCGCCCAGGACTGGCTCGACGGCGGCATGGGGCGCGATGAGCGCAAGCGCTGGCCCGGGCGTCCGGTGGCGCCGGCCGAGCTGCCCGACGTCGACCAGCGCTTCCCCGGCTACCTGCAGGGTCCGCGATGAGCGGCGCACCCGAGGTCGGGGCCCGGGTCGAGCTCGGCGGTGTCTACAACGTGCGCGACCTCGGCGGCTACCTCGGTGCCGACGGGCGCCGGGTGCGTCACGGCATGCTCTTCCGCGCCTCGAGCCTGCACCGCCTCACCGACGAGGAGGCCTGGCGCACCTTCGGTGCCTCCACTGTCATCGACCTTCGCTACGCGCGCGAGCGAGCGGCGTTCCCGCTTCCGGAGTTCATCGAGGACGCGGTCAACGTGCCGATGCTTCCGGAGACCTGGCACGCCACCGACGACGACCGCGCGCAGCCGCCCCAGGAGTTCCTGGCGTGGGTCCAGCAGCAGATGCTCGACCTCGGGCGCGACGCCGTGCCGCAGATCCTCACCCAACTCGCTGAGCCCGATGCCTTCCCGGCCGTCTTCTTCTGCATGGCCGGCAAGGACCGCACCGGGTTCCTCGCCGCGGTGCTCCTGGCCGTCCTGGGCGTGAGCGATGCCGACATCGCCGATGACTTCGCCCTCAGCGGTGATGAGGTCGTGGCCCTCGTCGACTGGCTGCGCACCCGCGAGGATTTCGAGCAGCACCCGATGATGAACCAGCACATCGACCTCCTGCGCTCCCCGCGCGGTGCCATGGAGCTGTTCCTGGCCCGCGTGGAGTCCGAGCACGGGAGCCTGGAGGCGTGGGTGCGCACCCTGGACCTTCCCGACGACGTCCTCACCACCCTGCGTGACCGACTGCTGGAGGAATCGTGATCGAGCGCCCCGACCTGTACATCGACGGCGCATGGGTGCGCCCCGACGGCGAGGGTGTCCTCACTGTCGACGAGGCGGCGACGACCGACGTCATCGGCACCGTCCCCGCAGGCAACGCGGCCGATGCCGAGCGCGCCGTGCTCGCGGCCCGTCGTGCGTTCGACGGCTGGGCCCAGGTGCCGGCGTCCGAGCGTGCCGACGCGGTCACCGCGATCGCCGCAGGGCTCAAGGCCCGCGAGGCCGAGCTCGCCGAGGTCATGGCGCGCGAGGTCGGCACCCCGCTGGCCATCTCCGTGCGCGTGCAGGTGGGCCTGGCCGTGTCGGTGTTCGAGACGATCGCCGAGGCGGCGCGGGAACTCCCCGCGGAGGAGCGCATCGGCACCTCGATCGTCATCCGCCAGCCCGCGGGCGTCGTGGGTGCCATCACGCCCTGGAACTACCCGCTGTACCAACTGGCCGCCAAGGTCGGGCCGGCGCTGGCCGCCGGCTGCACCGTGGTGGTCAAGCCCAGCAGCGTCGCGCCGCTGGCGACGTTTGCGCTCGCCGAGATCGTCGACGGCCTGGGCCTGCCCCCGGGCGTGTTCAACCTGGTGAGCGGCCGCGGCACGCTCGTGGGCGACGTGCTCTCGTCGCACCCGCAGGTCGACATGGTCAGCCTCACCGGCTCCACCGGCGCCGGCGTGCAGGTGGCCAAGTCCGCCGCCGACACCATCAAGAAGGTGGCCCTCGAGCTCGGCGGCAAGTCCGCCTTCCTCCTGGCCGAGGGTGCCGACCTCGACGGTGCGATCGCGGCGGCCGTGCGCGGCTGCTTCGTCAACAACGGCCAGACCTGCTCGGCCACCACGCGGCTCATCGTCCCGGCGTCGCTCCTGGACGAGGTCGAGCAGCGCGTCGCGGCGGCCGTCAACGCCTTCACGGTGGGCAATCCGCTCGATCCGACGGTCGACCTGGGCCCGGTGGCGTCGTCGGGCCAGTACCGCACCGTGTGCGACTACATCGACATCGGCATGACCGAGGGCACGCTCATCGCCGGCGGCCCCGGGCCGGTGCCCGGTCAGGACCGCGGCTACTTCGTCCGCCCGACCGTCTTCAGCCGCCTGGCGCCGTCGGCCCGCATCGTGCAGGAGGAGATCTTCGGACCGGTCCTGTCGATCGTCGCCTACGACGGCATCGAGCAGGGCATCGCCATTGCCAACGACAGCGAGTTCGGGCTGTCCGGCGCGGTGTGGGCCGCCGACATCCCCCAGGCCGTCGCCATCGCCTCGCGCCTGCGCACCGGCCAGGTCGCCGTCAACGGCGGACGTTTCAACGCCCGGGCCCCGTTCGGCGGGTTCAAGACCTCCGGCGTCGGGCGCGAGCTCGGGCACCACGGGCTCATGGAGTACTTCGAGCTCACCAGCCTGCAGTTCCCGTCGGCGGACGACATGCCGAATTCGGCCGCCACGGTCTGACGCGGCCCGGGCCAGACCGGCGCGGCCGGGGCCAAGCCGCCATTGACACCCCCCTGCAGGGGGTCCATAGTTGTCTAGACAACTAGCCGGCACCCGGGTCCCCGGGGCCGCGGCATGCAGGGGAGAGGTCCAGCCGTGACGCAGGTCGCTGACGAGCAGGTCGAGGTCGTCCCGGAGTACATCCCCAGCACGGTGCTCGACGGCAAGGCCCGCGAGGAGGCCATCGCCATGATGCGCCGCCTGGTCACCCACGTGCGCAACAAGACGACTGACCAGGCCCCCGACGTCTGGCAGGAGCCGGTCGACAACTACCTGGACCCCGACGTCTTCGCCGCCGAGGTCGAGCTCATCTTCAAGCGAGTGCCGCTGCCCCTGGCCCTGTCGTGCGAACTGCCGGAGAAGAACTCCTACAAGGCCATCGAGGTCGTGGGCGTGCCGGTCGTCATCACCCGTGACGCCAAGGGCCAGGTGCACGCCATGCTCAATGTGTGCCGTCACCGCGGTGCGCTCATCTGCCCGGAGGGCACCGGCACCAGCCGCGCCCTCACCTGCCCGTATCACGCGTGGTCGTACGGCATGGACGGCACGCTCAACGGCCTCTACGGCGAGTCGACGTTCGGCTCGTTCGACAAGTCCGATCGCAACCTGGTCTCGCTGTCGTGCGTGGAGACCGCGGGCGTCATCTTCGTGTGCCTCACCCCGGGCCTGGAGATCGACATCGACTCCTGGCTGGGCGATTTCCGCCCGGTGCTGGAGGCGCTCAAGCTCGATGAGTGCTACCTGTTCTCCTCTCGGATGATGCCCGGCCCGAACTGGAAGGTCGTCATCGAGGGCTACCTCGAGGGCTACCACTTCGCCGCCCTGCACAAGGACACCGTCTTCAAGACCAACCTCGGCAACACCATGGTGTTCGACGGATTCGGCCCGCACGAGCGCCTGGGCTTCGGGCTGCGCGAGATCGAGAAGCACCTCGACGAGCCCGAGGAGACCTGGGATCCGTCGGCCAACGTCGGCTCGATCATCTGGCTGTTCCCCGGCCTGTCGATCGCCGGCGGCTGGCGCCAGCGCATGGCCGTGGGCTTTCCGCTGCCGACCACCAAGGTCGGCGAGACCATGACCGAGCAGCGCATCGTCGTGCGCAAGCCGATCGACGACGACACCGAGCGCCACGATCTCGAGATCATGCGCGACTGGTTCTACGACGTCACCTACGGCGAGGACTACCTCACCGGCTACGGCGTGCAGAAGGGCGTCTCGGTCACCTCCGGGCGCACCCAGCTTTACGGCCGCAATGAGATCGGCGTGCAGTACGCCCACCAGACCATCAACCGGATCATGCGCGAGAACCACCGCGACGGGCTGCCCCTGCCGACGGTCCTGGTCACCCACACCGTGCCCGAGCACGGGGCGTCCTGACCCGGGAGCACCCGGCCCTCAGGTCAGCACGCAGGTCGGCCCTCAGGTCGCCCTGACCGCGAGGAGCCCAGTTCGCACAATCGCCAGACGCACCAGCGCCGCTGGTGTGGGATGTGACGTCGGGCCGGATGGCGGCCCGACCGAGAGGAGCACGGAATCATGGGTCAGCTCGACGGACGCGTTGCGGTCATCACCGCCGGCAGCACCGGCATCGGCTTCGGCATCGCCAAGGCCTTCATCGATGAGGGTGCCACCGTGGTCCTGGGCAACCGCTCGGCCGAGAAGGGCGCGTACGCCCTGGAGCGCCTCGCGGCCGGCGACCGTGCCGTCTTCGTCCCCACCGATGCCCTCGTGCGCGAGCAGGTCGACGCCCTCGTCGACGGCGCGGCCGCGAAGTTCGGCTCGGTCGACATCCTGGTCAACTGTGCCGGCGGCTCCGACGGCTGGGCCATGATCGATTCCCTGTCCGACGAGGCCTGGGACAAGGGCATGGTCTGGAATGCCACCTCGGCGTTCTGGGCGACCCGCCGCTCGCTGAAGTACATGGTCCCGGCGAAGTACGGCCGGATCATCAACATCTCCTCCATCGAGGGCAAGCTCGCCTCCAAGGTCGCCGTGAGCCACTACATCGCCGGCAAGCACGCGATGATCGGTCTGACCAAGGCCACCGCCGTGGAATACGCGCAGGCCGGCATCACCGCCAACGCCATCTGCCCCGGCCCCATCGAGACCGAGCTGATGAAGGACGCGGGCGCGCAGGTCGCTGCGGCGTCCGGCATCACTTATGAGCAGTTCCTGCAGGAGTTCGCCAACGACACCCTGACCAAGGAGCTGCAGACGGTCGAGCAGGTGGCCGGAATGGCGCTGCTCCTGGCCGGCCCGCTCGGCAACGGCATGACCGGGTCGACGTACAACGTCGACGGCGGCACGTCGCCGTTCTAGTCGTCACAGTTCTCGGCCGTCCCGGCACCACCGTCACAAGGAGTCAGTCGCGCCGTGAAGGACACCTGGGTCGTCGACTGGCAGCGTGACGAGCGCCTGCCGTACTACACCCGCGCCAACGCCGGTGAGGTCCTGGCCGACCCGGCCAGCCCGCTGGGCTGGTCGCTGGTGTTCGAGAAGGGCCTGCTGCCGGGCTGGTTCCGCGGCTTCGTGGAGTTCGGCATCTATGCGCAAGACGAGATGGGGCCGCCGAAGTACCCGGTCGTGGGGATCTTCGGCGGCTACTTCTACCTCAACCTGTCGCACATGCGCCTGCTCGGACTGCGGCTGGGTGCAGAGCTGGAGAAGTTCGACCTGGAGCTCCTGGGCGCGCACCCAGACACCCCGCCGTACGAGCCGCGCGAGGGGGACATCAACCCCGAGCTCACCGCCAAGGCGATGGCCACGATCGGGGAGATCCTGGGCTCCACCTCGTTCCCGCTCATCGAGGAGGACCGCCGGCGTACCTCGCGCTTCCGCGCGGAGCGCCCCGACCTCACCGCGCTCTCTGATGCCGAACTCGTGGCCCGCGCCCGGTTCTTCATCCCTGAGCTCGACAACGCCTTCGCCCGCCACGACTACTCCAGCCTGGCGTCCACGCTCGGGCCGACGATGCTCGCCGGCCTGTGCGCCTCGGTCGATCGACCCGACCTGCACCTGTCGCTGATCTCCGGCCTCGGCGACGTGGAGTCCGCATCGCCGGCCACCGGACTGTGGACGCTCTCGCGGGCCGCGAACGCCTCCGCGGAGATCACCGCGCTGTTCGACTCCGGACCGGAGGCCGTGCTGGCCGCGGTGCAGAACCCGGCCACGCCCGCGCAGCGCGACTACGCCGCACTCGTCGACGCGTTCATGCGCGAGTACGCCTTCCGCGGGCCCAACGAGTGGGATATCCACTCGCTGTCATGGGAGGCCGATCCGGTGCAGCCGCTGCGCCTGGTCAACGGCATTCGACGGGCCAGCGATGCCGACTCCCCGCAGGCGCGCCACGAGGCGATGGCGCAGCGACGTGAGCAGGCGGCCGACACCATGCGGGCTCTGCTGGCCGACAACGCTGAGGCCCTGGGGACCTTCGAGATGGCGTTCGCGAGCGCACGCATGGCGGTGCCGTCGCGCGAGCTCACCAAGGCCACGTCGGTGGCGACCATCAACGAGGTGCGCATGGCGATCCGCGAGCTGGGTCGTCGCGGTGTGGCGGCCGGGCTCTACGCCGCCCCCGAGGACGTCATGATGCTCATGGACGACGAGCTCGACGCCTACGTCGCCGATCCGGCCTCGATGGCACCGCTCATCGCCGAGCGCCTGGAGCAGTACACCGAGCTCTTCGAACTCGATCCGCCCTTCATCATCGCCAGCGACCCCCCGCCCCTGTCGCAGTGGAAGCGCCGCGCCTCGCGTCGGGTCACGCCCCTGGCAGCAGGCGACGTGCTCGCCGGGCTTGGTGGCGGGGCTGGGCGCTACACCGGACGGGTGTGCGTGCTCCATGACCCGTCCGACATGGCCAAACTTGAGGCGGGCGATGTGCTCGTCGCGCCCTTCACCGATGCTGCATGGACGCCGCTGTTCCTCATCGCCGGCGCCGTCGTCGTCGACGTGGGTGCCCTGAACTCCCACGCGGTCGTGGTGAGCCGCGAGCTCGGCATCCCCAGCGTGCTGTCGGTCACCACCGGCACGACCCAGCTGGTCGACGGGATGGAGGTGACGGTCGACGGCACCGCCGGCACCGTCACGGTGGTCTCGACCGCAGGGACTACCGTCTGACCATGGCGTTCGAGGAGTACCGCGACCTGCTCGTCACCGAGCGGGTGGAGCTGGCCGACGGGGTCGTCTCGATCCGCCTGGCGGACCCCTCCGGCGACCGGCTGCCGGACTGGGAGCCCGGGTCGCACATCGACGTCATGCTCGGCAACGGCATCGAGCGCCAGTATTCGCTGTGCAGCCGCTTCGGCGACGACGCCACGTGGCGCATCGCGGTGCTGCGTGAGGCGGAGAGCCGCGGCGGCTCGTCCTACGTGCATGACAACGTCAAAGCGGGCGACCACGTGCGCACGCGCGGGCCGCGCAACCTGTTCCCGCTCGTGGAGGCTCCCGACTACCTGTTCCTCGCCGGCGGCATCGGTGTCACCCCGCTCATCCCCATGCTCGGTCAGGTGCTGCAGACCGGGGCCACGTGGCGCTTTTACTACGGCGGCCGCACGCGGGCGTCGATGGCGTTCCGCGATCGGCTCGAGGAGTACGGCGCGGTGCTGTGGCCGCAGGACGAGAAGGGCCTGCTGCCGCTCGACGAGCTCATCGGTGCGTGCGGGCCGCAGACCGCCGTCTACTGCTGCGGACCCGAGCCGCTCATCAGTGCGGTCGAGGAGACGTGCGCCCGCCTCGGGCGCCCGGCTCCGCACGTGGAGCGCTTCGCCGCCAAGGTCGTCGACACCTCCGGCGACGGCGGTGACCATGCGTTCACCGTGGTCATCAACAGCACTGGCCAGGAGATCCCGGTGCCGGCCGACGTCTCGATCGTCCAGGCGATGATGGACAACGGAGTGCCGATCCTCACCAGCTGCGCCGAGGGCGTCTGCGGCACTTGCGAGACCAAGGTGATCTCCGGGCAGATCGTCCACCGCGACTCCCTGCTCTCCCAGGAGGACCGCGACGAGGGGGTCTACATCCTCCCGTGCGTCTCCCGGTGCGCCGGGGACCGGCTGGTCCTCGACCTCTGAGGCTCGTCCCCGCTGCGGGAGCCGCCCCGCCCGGAGAATCCGGGCGCAGGGGGCTGACAAAGTTGTCTAGACAGGTCTAGGGTGGGACCACTGTTCCCGTCGAAAGGCGCCCCTATGGCCACCTTCGTGCCCCCCACCCGCGGCGATGCACCCCTGCGCTGGTCGCCGGACATCCCGGTGACCCAGGGCAAGTCCGAAGCCGTCGACGCGCGCTGGTACACCGACCCGGAGCGGTTCGAGCTGGAGCGCAAGTACGTCCTCAACCCTTCGTGGCAGATCCTGTGCCGCTCGGAGGAGCTCAAGGAGACCGGCGACCACGTGGTGTGGGAGGGCCAGGGCGAGACCGTGCTCATCACCCGGCTCAAGGATGGCGGCCTCACCGCCTTCCACAACATCTGCCAGCACCGCGGCGCCCGCATTGTGCGCGACTCCGGTTGCGGGGCGCGTCGCTTCAAGTGCCCGTGGCATGACTGGGTCTACGACTTCGACGGCAAGGTGATCGGCATCCCCGACAAGGAGGACTTCGACCCCGAGCTGGTCGACAACATCCGCGCGCCGCGCGTGGAGGTCGACGAGTGGGGCGGCTGGGTCTTCGGTGTCCTCGCGGGTCCCGGGGTGGCGCCGCCGCTGAAGGAGTGGCTCGGCGAGGACATCATCAACGACCTCGGCAAGTACAACATGGAGAAGATGTACCTGCGGGAGAAGCTCACCTGGTACGTCGACGTGAACTGGAAGGTCATCATCGATGCCTTCAACGAGTTCTACCACGCGCCGGCGCTGCACCACATCCCGCCGCAGGACGTCAAGGACGGCCGCGAGATGCGCATCTTCACCTTCGACCGGCACGCGATGATGGTCGTGCCGCTCAAGGGCGCACTGCCCAAGCTCAAGGAGAACCCCGACCACCAGTCGGTGGCCATCTGCCACTACACGATCTTCCCGACGGGCGTGTTCAACAACAATCCCGAGCACCTCGAGCTCTTCCGAGCGGTCCCGATCTCGCACGACAAGACCCGCTTCGAGACCTGGGAGCTGTGGTACGACAGCGACGATCAGGACTACCTCGATCGCACGCACCGGCACTGGGAGCACCTGAAGATCGTCGTGGGCGAGGACGTGTGGGCCTGGCAGGACGTCGCCGCCACATCCAAGTCGATGTTCTACAAGCGCAACATCCTCAACGACCGGGAGAGCAAGATCCCGTTCTTCCACAAGCATGTCCAGAAGCTGATCGACGAGGGCATCGCGCGTGACATCGCCGGGCGCTAGCAGCACGCTGACGCCCGCGGACTTCGCCTTCGCCTTCAACTGCATCGGCGAGGTGAGCCTGGAGGAGCGCCTGGCCGCCGCCAAGGCGGCCGGGTTCGTCGAGATCGGGCTGTCGTGCCGGTGGATGCGGCTGTGGCTGCAGGACCACGACATCGCCGAGCTGGATGCACTGCTGGCCGAGACGGGCATGCGCGTGGGCGAGCTCGAGGCGCTACGGGTGCTCAAGGAGCAGCCCGATCCGCTCGAGGACGTCGCGGCACTCCTGGCCGAGCGGTACCGACCCCGGCGGCTGCAGGTGGTGGGTGACTACGAGGGCACCCTCGACGAGGCCGCGACCCGGCTGGCACGCGTGGCTGATCGGTTCGGCCAGTGGGGCCTGGACGTGGTGCTGGAGCCCCTGCCCTTTACCAACGTCACGACTCCGGCCATCGGCGCCGACCTGGTGCGGCGAGCCGACCGACCCAACGTGGGTCTGTGCCTGGACATCTGGCACGTGTACCGCGCCGGACTGGACTTCTCGTGCCTGGACGGCGTGTGGCCCTACATCCTCACGCTGCAGATGAACGACGGCACCGTCGTCGCCGAGGACCCCGACCTGTACGACGACTGCCTGGCCAACCGCCGGGTCCTGGGCGACGGGGAGTTCGACATCGTCGGACTGCTGCGTCAGCGCGACCAGTTCAAGCCCGACACCACCTTCTCCATGGAAGTCATCTCCACCCGCCTGCGTGAGCAGGATGCCCACCAGACCGCCCAAGAGATCGCCGACGGCCTCCTGCGGGTCGCGGCGCTCGTGTGAACCCGAGGGGAAACCTGTGAGCGAGTACGGAATCGACGGACTGCGCCTTCCGGACCGTCATGAGATCGAGCAGTTGATGTACCGCTACGCCAAGGCGGCCGACCAGGCCGATGTCGAGCACCAGTTGACCGTGTTCCAGGACGACTGCCGGCTCCGGGTGAGCGGCAGCGAGTGGGTCGAGGGCACCGATGCCATCCGCACCATGCTCCAGGGTGCCCTCTCGCGCTACGTGCGTACGTCGCACGCCGTCACGAACATCTCGATCGACTTCGCGGGCACCGACCTGGCCTATGCGGAGAGCCTGGTCACGGCGTGGCATCGCGGTGTGGACGGCAAGGAGTGGACGCTGCATGGCCGCTACATCGACACGTGGACCCGGCGCACACGCGGCTGGAAGATCCAGACCCGCGAGCTCATCGCGGCGGGGGCGACGGGTCGCGATGAGTCGCGCCTAACGATGCTCAACCGCTTGACGCTGAGCGACGGCCACTGATGGGTCGGATGCAGGGCAAAGCGTCGGTCGTCACCGGAGGCGCGCGCGGGATCGGCGAGGGCATCGTGCGGCGCTTCGTCGCCGAGGGTGGCTCCTGCGTGATTGCCGACATCGACGTGGAGGCGGGGGAGCGTCTGGCCGCCGAACTCGGCGATGCGGTCATCTTCGTGCGCACCGATGTGACGTCGGAGGCCGACATCGTGGCGGCCATCGACGCCTGCGTGGCCGCCTTCGGATCGCTCGACGTCATGATCAACAACGCCGGCATCGTCGGGGTCCAGGGATCCATCGTCGACACCGAGCTGCCCGACTACGAGCGCACGATGGCGATCCTGCTCACCAGCGTGATGCTGGGCACCAAGCACGCGATGCGTGTGATGAAGGCCCAGGGTCACGGCGCGATTATCAACACCTCCAGCACCGCTGGCGTGCAGGGCGGCCTGGGCCCGCACATCTACTCCACCGCCAAGCACGGCGTCGTCGGACTCTCGAAGTCCGTCGCGGTCGAAGCCGCACCGCTCGGCATCCGTGTCAACGTGCTGTGCCCGGGGGCCACGCTGTCGTCGCTGACGGCCGGGCTGGTCACGGGCGATCCGGATGCCCTCGACGCCGCCTACGAGCGATTGTCGTCGAAGTACCCGGGTGGCAAGGCGCCGCGGCCGGAGGACATGGCCAGTGCGGCGGTGTTCCTCGCCAGCGACGAGGGACGCTTCATGAACGGCGCCGTCATCATCATGGATGCCGGCAAAGAGGTCTTGTCGGACCGCGCCGCGAAGTTCTACCCGACCAGCAGCTGACGCACCCGGCCCGACGTGGGCGCTAGCGCCCGGTGGTCGCGTCGCCGCCGGCGATCTCCTGCTCGCGGGTGATCCGCGCCCGCAGCAGCCGCTCCCCGCGCAGCACGAGCTCGTTCGCGTAGGCGTCCATCGCCGCGTCGAGCGCGGCCGAGAGGGCGAACCCGGCGCGGGAGTACTCCGCGGCCACGTCATCCAGGTGCAGGCTGCCCGAGGGCGCGATCGTCTCCAGGCGTGTGAGCACGGGGGCACCGGCGGCGTCGCCGACGGACGCCACGACGTCGCGCGCGTACGCGACGATCTCGTCGGTCTCGTCCTTCATCCACGCGATCTCGTGGGCGCTGCGGACCGCGCAGTTGCCCAGGACGGCCAGGAGCATCTGCACCCGGATCTGCGAGGTGACATCGGGCATGAGCGGCAGGATCTCGGCCTGGATCTCGGCCTGGAGGTCGCGCAGGATCTGCGGCGTGGAGGGGCGGATGATCATGCGCGTGCCTTCCGCTGGCTCGAGACCTGCTCGGTGTAGTTCAGGTACAGGTTGTGGAAGTGCGTGATAGCGATGATGAGGTACGTGCCCATGATCCCGCGGTGCTCGCCGCGGGCCACGGCCTCGGCGCCCATGAGCATCTGCTGCTGCAGGTGCGCGGTGCCCAGCACCAGGAAGTAGTCGACGAGCAGCGGGTTGATGTCGTCCTCGGACATCCCGGTGCGCTCGCGGTACAGCGCGAGGAACCGCTCGGGATCGGGGTGGTAGAGCAGCGGCGGCATCGGCACCTGCGGGAAGTAGCCGAGGTCCTGACGCGGGTCGCCCACCTGCGAGAACTCCCAGTCGATGACGACCGGTCGGCCGTCCTCAGGCACGAGCACGTTGCCCGGCTGCACGTCGCCGTGCACGAGGGTCATGGGCACCTCGCGCGGCAGGTTCTCGCGCATGACGCGCGCCACGTAGTGCAGCACCGGGTTGGACTCGTTCAGGGCCGCCTGGATGTCGTCGAGCCGACCGATGAGCCGGTCCATCTGCGCCTGCCAGCTGGCCGGGCGCGGGATGGCGTCGCCCAGCACGTCCAGCGGCATCTGGTGGATCGAGGCGATGACGTCGACGAAGCGCTCGACGGCCGCCGGCAGATCGGTCTCGGTCTGCAGGGCGGCGAACATCGACGGCGCGGGCACCGCCTCCGACACGATGCAGGCGCATCCGAGGTGCTCACCCGTCGCGTCGAAGTAGCGGGGGCGGGCGACGGCGAAGGTGGGGGAGTCGACGAGGGCGTTGAGCAGGGCCCACTCATGGGCCCGGTCGCTGCGGAACACCGACTCCTCGTTCGGCGGGTCGCCGCGCAGGAAGAAGGACTCGGTGGTGCCGTCGGCCCACTGCACGGTGGCCTTGGCGGTGTCGCGGCTGTAGCCGCCGGGGATGGGCGCGCACTCCAGCACGGTGCCGCCGCGGTCGGGCTCGACCGCGTCCAGGAAGGCCTGGAACCGCTCCTTGTCCAT